>NZ_JAUQOQ010000020.1:0-78670 GCF_030580795.1 Pseudomonas boreofloridensis
CGATCGGACCGCGCAGCGGTCCCAGGTTTTCAGCTTCGCCGCTGCCATTGCCGGGACCGCTCTGCGGTCCAATCGCGACGCAAGGCCGCTCCCGCAAAGCGCCGTGCAGAAGGTTGGAAATTGAGCCGGGCAGTGGTCTCCATGCAGTTTTTTCGTTCCCAGTGACGCCCAGTTGCTGCCGAGCAAAAGCGCGTCCAGGCGCGTTTAAGATTCGTCTAATGTCTCGTGCGCGCAGCGCAATGCACCATGCACTGGCCTACCGGAAGTGGCAGGCAGTCATCCTTCAACGTAAAGGGCATTGCAATGCATAACTCTGTGAAAAAACTCAGCCTGGCCTTCGGCACCTGCTGCCTGCTGGCCAGCTCGGCGTCGTTCGCCGACGGCGGCCAGATCGTCTTCACCGGCTCGGTCACCGACAACGCCTGCACCATCAACACCAGCGACGTCACCAAGTCGGTCAACCTCGATCCGGTGCGCATCGCCGACTTCGCCAACACCGTGGGCGCCAAGGCCAAGCCCAAGCAGTTCTCGCTGACGCTGGACAACTGCAGCCTGCAGACCCGCAACAACGTGCAGATCAAGTTCAGCGGCCAGCCCGACGCACAGGACAACACCTTGCTGGGCCTGAGCGGCGAGAACCAGGTCAGAGGCATCGCCATCCAGATCGACGACGCGCGCACCGGCTCGAAAGTGTCGCTGAACACTGCCACCGAAGACTACGCCCTGCGTAACCAGTCCAACACCTTCGACTTCGTCGCCTCCTACGTGCGCACCGCGCTCGACACCACCACCGGTGAAGCGCCGAACCAGGTCACCACGTCCGGTATCGGCACCGGTCAGGTCAATGCCCTGGCCACTTTCGACGTCACCTACAAGTAAGCCCCTGCGAGGGCCGTGCCTGGCACGGCTCTCGATTCCCGAGGTTCACCCATGCGTAAACGTGTTCTCACCCACCTGGCCTGGCTGTCCCTGCTGTTCGCTGGGGCGTCGCAAGCCGCCGTGACCGTGGGCGCCACCCGGCTGATCTACGACGGCAAGCAGAACGAAGCGAACCTGACGGTCAGCAACCGCGAAGACGATTCGCCCTATCTGGTGCAATCGTGGGTCAGCGGCTACGGCGCAGCGAACGATGCCAGCCTGGACAGTTTCATCGTCACACCGCCGCTGTTCCGCCTCGACGCCAACAAGGAAAACATCCTGCGGGTGATTTTTGCCGGTGGCGCCAACGTGCCTCAGGACCGAGAAAGCCTGTTCCTGATGAACGTCAAGGCCATCCCCGCCATGCGTGACGATCAGCGCGACAAGAACGTGCTGCAGATTGCGCTCAAGACCACCATCAAGCTGTTCTACCGTCCCGCCGGGCTGACCGGCTCGGCCAAGGACGCCGTGGCCTTGCTGGCCTGGAGCGCTGCCGGTGGCAACCTGACGGTGGACAATCCTTCCAAGTTTCACGTGGTGGTCAGCGAGCTCAAGGTCAACGACCACACGCTGGATTCGCCCATCGATGTCCTACGCCCTGGCGAACACCGCGTGCTGCCGGTCAAGGCGCGCCGCGCAGATCGTATCTCGCTCAGCTACATCGACGATTACGGCACCAGTGTCAGCGTGGCGCCCGTCACCTTGAACTGATCACGCCTCGCCGCTCCAGGAACGCCTATGCACACTTCCTCCGCCCTCACGCGCCTTGGCGCGGTGAAGGGGTTCGGCTGCCCGTTGGCCGTGCTTCTGACCCTGCACCTGAGCCCGGCGCACGCAGGCTTCGAGTTCGATCCGACCTTTCTGGAGATCGGTGGCGGGCAGGGCTCGGACCAGTTGAAGCAGCAGATCAGTGCGATCAGCGAAGGCCAGTTGCCGGGCAGCTATCGGGTCGATATCTCGGTCAATCAGCGTCACGTCGGCAAGCAGGACATCCGTTTCATCCGCAGCACGCAGCCCGAGCAATCGGCGACCGGCCTGTTTCCTTGCCTGGACAGCGATTTCTTCCGAGCCCAAGGGGTTTCCAGCGAAGCGCTGGCCAAGCGTGCGGATGCCGATCCGACCTGTATCGCCTTCGACCAAGGGCTGGCGGGGGTGACCTACGACTACGATTTCAACCAGCAAGCACTGGATGTGCAGATTCCCCAGGCCTATCTCGGTGAAATTCCTTTCGATGTCCGTCGTCGGCAGTGGAGCAATGGAGAGACGGCTGCGTTCACCAGCTACTCGATCTCGCACAGCAGCGTGAATTCGGACGGCGCGCGGCGCCAGGATCAGTTCGCCAGTTTGCGCAGTGGGGTCAATGCCGGTGCCTGGCGGCTGCGCAATTTCTCCACCTTTCGCCGAGGCAGCGGCACGCCGGGGCAGTGGCAGTCACTGGAAAGCTACGTCCAGCGCGATATGGGCAACCTCATGGCCATCGCGACGCTGGGCGATGCGACCACCGAGGGTGACTTGTTCGATGCCTTGCCCTATCGCGGCCTGGGCATCGCCTCGGACCTGGACATGCTGCCCGATGACGCCCGTCAGTTCGCCCCGGTGGTGCGTGGCATCGCCAACGGGCGCTCGCGGGTGATCATTCGCCAGCGTGGCTACGTCATCAAGGAGCAGTGGGTGCCGTCCGGGCCGTTCGCGATCTCCGACCTCTACTCCACGGCCAGCAATGGCGACCTGGAGGTGACGGTCGAGGGCGCCGATGGCCAGGTCCAGGTGTACACCCAGTCGTTCTCCTCGGTGCCCTACATGCTGCGCGAAAAGCAGACCACCTACGCGCTGTACGCGGGCCGCTACCGGGGGGCTTTGTCCGAGGCGGGTGGCGAAGCGCCGACCTTTGGCCAACTGACCGGCCGCCATGGCCTGCGTGGCGGCACCACGGTATTCGGCGGCGGCTTGTTCAGCGAAAGGTACAGCGCCGGCCTGCTCGGCGTGGCCCATGATTTTGCGGGATTCGGTGCGGTCTCGCTGGACGTCACCCACGCCCGCAGCAGCGACATCGGCCCCGAGAAAGCCACCCGCAGCGGTCAGTCGTATCGCTTTCGCTATTCCAAATCGGTGGCCCTGACCGATACCAATTTCAGCTTGGTGGGCTATCGCTACTCCACGGGTGGCTATTACTCATTCACCGAGGCACTGAACAGCCGCCGCGATGTGCTCGAGGGTCCGTTCACTGCTGCCGTCGACGATCTGGGTATCGCGGCCTATCGAACGGGGCACCTGAAGAGCAATTTCAGCGCCAACGTGTCCCAGCAGATCGGCCGTTTCGGCAGCCTGTACGCCAACGTATCGAAGTCGGCCTACTGGGATCGCGCGACCGCCGATACCAGCCTGCAATTGGGTTACAACTTCGGAGTCGGCAACGTTTCTTACTCCGTGGCGGTGGGCCTCAATCAAGGCCAGACCACCGACCGTAACCTGACCCTGAGCGTGAGCCTGCCGCTGGGCGGGCCGGGCAGCAGCAGCCGCGTCTCGGCCAGCACCCACCACGCCAGCGGCGGTGTCAACGGGCAGATGGCAACCCTCAGTGGCAATGCCCTGGACGATGATGCGCTGACCTATGGCGTGGGGGTATCACGCCAGGCCAGCGCCGGCCAGAGCCAGCAGGGCGGATCGCTGTCAGCCCAGTACGAGGGCGCCAAAGGGGTGCTGCGTGGTGGTTACACCCAAACCGGCAACAACCAGCAGCTCGACCTGGGCTTGGACGGGTCGGTGGTGGCCTATGCCGACCAGATCATGCTCAGCCAGCCGCTGAGCGAAACCAATGTCATCGTCGCTGCGCCCGATGCCGGCCAGGTGTCGATCACCAACAAGCGCGGCATTCGCACCAACGACAACGGCTATGCGGTGATGCCCTCGGCCATGCCTTATCGCAAGAACCGGATCTCGCTCGACAGCCAGACCATTGCCCAGAACGTCGACATCGAGCAGTTGGTGCAGGAGGTGATCCCCAACCGTGGCGCCTTCGTGGTGGCGAAGTTCGACACACGCAGCGGGCAGCGCATCCTGTTTCGCATTCTCGACGAGCAGGGCACTCCGGCACCTTTCGCCGCCAATGCCGAGCTGCTGAGCGAGGACGGTACTTCGCTGGTCAGCACCCTGGTGGCCGACAACGGCCGCGCGTTCCTGGCCGGTGTGCCGGATCGGGCGCGTTTGCAGATCAGCGTGGGCGGCACGCTCTGGTGCAGCAGCGCGCTGGCGCTCGGCACGCAAGAGACGTCGACCGGCATCCTGCAGATGGACGTGCGTTGCCAGCGGGCAGCGGCTTCGAACAGTCAGGACACCCACCCATGAACACCGCCACCCCCCGCCTTCTGTTGGCCTCGACACGTTGTGCTGCTGGGCCATCGGTCCTAGAGGAGTCTTCATGAAATTCATCGCTCTTGTACTGGCCTTGATGAGCGCCAGTGCGCAAGCCGCCGACGTGGTCAATATCACCGTCAGCGGAACCCTGACTCGCCCGCCGTGCACCTTGAGCAGCGGCAACGCACTGACCGCCAGCTTCGGGGACGTGCGAACCGATCAAGTGGCCGAGGCCGAGCCACAGAGCTTGAACATCCAGCTCAGTTGCCCGAGCGGCTCCTCGTTGACCGTCGGCTTTTCCGCCGCGTTGGGCACCTACAGCGCAACGGTTGCCAAAACCTCAGCGAACAACCTGGGCGTGTCGCTGCTGTGGGCCAACGACAACTCGACGGCCAACCTGCAAGGCACGCTCAAGAGCTACAGCAATCTGTCCGGGACCGTGAGCCTGGGGCTCAAGGCCAAGCTGGTCCAGCAAGGCACGCTGGCGCCCGGACAGTTCACGTCCGCGCTGGTCATGACGATCAATTACCTATGAACGCCTGGCTGATCCTGATGCTGGTGCTGTCGAGCACGGTTGCGCTCGCGCAGCCTGCCAGCACGGTGCAATTGGAGGTCAGTGGACGGTTGGTCGAACCGGCCTGCCGTCTGCAGTTCGCCACCTCGATGGAAGTCGACTTGGGCAACGCCACTATCAACCAGCTCAAGGACGACACAGTTCCCGTGACCGAGATCCCGCTGTCGTTCGACTGTCGAGCGGGCAGTGGCGTGAGCCTGGTCTTGACGGCCGCGGCGGGGCGTTTCGATGAAGTCACGCTGCTGACCAATCGACCTGGGCTGGGGCTACGCCTGATCGGCGAAGGCAGCCAGCCGGGATTGACCCTGGGTCAGCCGCATCTGTGGACGGCGGGGGAAACGCCGCTGGTGGTTTCGCTGCGCGTCAAGCCAGTGGCACTGGAGACGTTGCCGGAGGCCGGCACGTTCACCGCCACGCTGCTGATGCAGCTTGTCTATCCCTGATCAATGGAATTGCCGGGCCTCGATGCAGTAGGTCAACAGTGACTGGTCGCTGTCGACCTCCAGCTTGCGCATGGCCGAGACCTTCTGTGCACTGACGGTCTTGTTGCTGCGGCACAGTTGGCGGGCAATGTCGCTGACGGTCATGCCGGTCACGAACAGGCGCAGCACTTCCAGCTCGCGCGGCGACAGACTCTCGAAACGATCGCCCACCTGACCGCTGCTGCCCATGACCGAGCGGGCCTCGGCGCTAGGACTCTGGTAGGGACGCCGTCTGCTCAGGGCCGTCAAGGCTTTCTCGATCTCCTGATGCAGGTGGTTCTTCTGGATCACGCCGGCCACGCCCAGTTCTTGCAGGCGTGACAGGATCAGGCTGTTGGAAATCATGGTCAGCACCAGGACCTGCGTCTGCGGGAAATTGCGCAGCACGTACTCGATGAGTTTCAGCCCATCGCCGTAGGTGGCGTCGCCCGGCATGTTGAAATCGGTGATCAGCAATTGCGGGCGATGCGTGCGCAGTTGCTCGATCAGTTCGCTGGAACTGACCGCCTCGCCCACCACGGTGTAGCGTCCGTCGCGTTGGACGATTTCGCGCACGCCCAGCAGAACGATGGGATGGTCGTCGGCAATGACGACATTCAATTCAGTCATGTGTGGGCTCTCTTGAGAGGTTCGATGGGCATCAGCGGGGTTCTTCGTTCAGGCACTGGGCTACCGCAGCCAGGCGTGTGCACAAGGCCCTGATGCGCTGGACGATGGCGGTGGTCATCGGGCCTTCGTGCAGGGCGTTCTCCAGCTCGTGGCCTAGCGCATGCAGGGTTTGCGCATGCACGCTTGCCAGCGCACCGCTGAGGCTGTGCAGGCGCTGACGTACGGCCAGGGCGTCCATGTCCACCAGGCCCTGTTCGATCTGCGCGATGTCCGCGAGCAAGGTCTGCGCCATCAGCTCGCGCATGGCCGGCGACAGTTCGATCCAGCCTTCGCGGTCGGTCTGCGGCGTGCAGGCAGGTTTCAGTGCGGGAGCGGGCAGGCCGTTGGCTTTGCGGCAATGCGACATCAATGCCTGACGCAGCATGCCCAGGCTCAAGGGCTTGACCACCCAGGCACTCATGCCCATGGCCAGGCAGCGCTGGCCCTCTTCGCGCAGGGCGTTGGCGGTGACGCCGATGATCGGCACGTCCACGCCCTGCTGGCGCAGGGCTTGCGCCAGTTCGTAACCATTGAGCCGCGGCATGTTGATGTCGGTGATGACCAGGTCGAACGGTTGGGTGTTCCACAGTTGCAAGGCGTGCTGGCCGTCGCGCGCCACGGTCGGGTGCGCGCCGAGCGCCTCGAGTTGCTCGCGCAGCACTGCCTGGCTCACCGGATTGTCCTCGGCCACCAGCACGCGCACGTTCAGGCAGGGTGCGTCCAGGCACGACGGCACCAGCGAGGTTGGGGCCACCGCCGGTGGCGCATCGACCACCGGCAGCGTGATCAGCAGGGAGAAACTGCTGCCCAGGCCGGGCTCGCTGACCACGCGCATGCTGCCGCCCATGAGTTCGCTCAGGCGCTTGCAGATCGACAGCCCCAGGCCGGCGCCATTGCCATCCTGGCCGGCCGCCACTTGGTAGAAGGGTCGGAACAGTTGCTCCAAGGCCTTTTCCGGGATGCCGACACCGGTATCGGTCACCTGCCACTGCAACGAGACGTCTGTCTCGGTGCGCTGCACAACGCTCAAGCGCAGGCGTACGCGGCCCGAGTCGGTGAACTTGATGGCATTGCCCAGCAGGTTGTGCAGGATCTGTCGCACCCGCCCGGCGTCGCCCAGGATCTGCGCAGGCACCTGCGGGTCGATTTCCGATTCGATGTCCAGGCCCTTGTTGCGGGCGGTCGCGGTAAAGGCGACCACCGCGTCCTCGACCAGTTGCACCGGCGCGAACGGGGCCTCTTCGAGCGGCATCTGGCCAGACTCGATCTTCGACACGTCCAGCACGTTGCTGATGAGTTGGAACAGCACCGTGGAGGAGCCCTGGATGATTTCCAGGTAGTGGCGCTGACGCTCGCTCATCTCGGTGAGCGAGAGCAGTTCCAGGTTACCCAGCACGCCGTACAGCGGTGTGCGGATCTCATGGCTCATGGTCGCGAGGAACACGGTCTTGGCTTCGTTGGCAGCGGTGGCGCGGCGGTGCGCCTGGTTGAGCATCAGGGTTTCGTCTACATGGCGAGTGATGTCGTTGCACCCGCAGAGGAACACATCCTGACCTTCATAACGGGTGGCGACGAACACCACCTGCAAGTAGCGACCTTCCACCAGCAGGCACATTTCGCCGGGCGCCTGGTCGCCGTCGTAGCCTTCGAGCAATTGCGTGAGCGCGGGCGTCGCACCCAGTTGCACGGCGCGCTGGTTGTCCAGCAGCACCTGGTGATCGCTGCGCCGCATCACGCACAGCCCGACGGGCGCGTTGTGCAGCATGATGCGGTTGAACGCCTGGTTCTCGAACAGGCGATCCTGGGCGCGTTGCGCCGGGACGACGATGCGCGATTTGTACCAGTGGTTGATCCACATGCCCACCAGGATGGCAGCGATGACCGTCAGCATGAGTCCCAGCAAGGGCCACTTGGCGTAGCGCAGGAAGTCCTGGTAGGTGATGGCGTACAACCCGGTCCAGCGATCGCCGTGGGGCGCGACCATCTTGAAGCGCAGGCCGTGGCGGTTGAAGCTCAGGCCCTGGGGCGCCGGATCGTCGGCACCCAGTGCGCCCAGCACCACTTCGCCTTCGGGCGAGACCAGGGTGAACTGGTTGTACACCGACAGGCGCAACACCCGCTCGAACTCGTCCACCTGGGCCGTATCCACCACCGCGGCGAGGGTCAGAAGACCTTGCCCCTTGCCGGCCGGGAGCAGCGCGCCGGCGGCGTGCAGGCCGATCATCGCCACGATGCTGGGCCGATCCTGGTACAGCCGCAGCGGCGCCCGTACCCAGCGCACGCGGTGATCGGTGAGCAGGTTCTGGGCGGTGCGCAGGCGTTCGAGTCGGCCGACCACGGTGGCGTATTCTTCCGGCGGCAAGGGCAGGTGCTGGCGCGGATCGTCCGTGGCCGGGATGGCCAGGCTGGAATCGCCGTCCGGGGTCAGCACGAACAGTTGCGGTGAGGCATAGAACGAGCTGGCCCAGAAGCCGCCGTAGTAGTCGGTCATCTGCACACCGAGGGCCAATGCGCGGTTCTCGTCGTCTTTGCTGAAACCGGCGCCATGGGCCAGTGAGAAGGGCATCGACAGCTCGAAGCCTCTGGCCTTTAGCATCACCTGTTCACCGATGGGCGTCGTCTGCATGACCGTGACCGACTGCACCGAGCGCAGCGGGCCTTGCGTGCTGCTGCGGTACCCGGTGGCGACGTTGCGCAGGAACGTCTCGTGTTCATGGATGATTTCCAGCACACGGGCGAAATGGAATTCGACGCGTTGCTGCTCGGCTTCGAGCAGTCGGGTGACGGCCCAATAGCAGGTGCTCGACATCACCAGCAGCAGACCGGTCAGCAGCAAAAGGGCCTTGTTCAGGCGTTCGGAGCTCAGCGCCAGTTTGTCCAGGCGCAGGCTGGCATGTTTCATGTTTCGCACTCGGCCAGAAATAGGGTGGAAAGGTGCACACAGGTGCGCCCGTTTCGAACTACCCCTAAAAGGGCTGCATTTCCTTTTGCTGAAACGTTTGACCTCATCAGTCTACAGAAGTGCTGGCCGAGGGCCATCCTCTCGTAGCAGGGCGGCCAGGTCGTTGCGTGGTACAGCCGGTGAAATGATGAAGCCTTGCACTTGGTCGCATTGAACACGGCGCAGTACCGCAAGCTCGGCTTGGGTTTCGGCGCCCTCGGCCACGGTGGTCAAGCCCAGTTTGCGACCCAGTTCGGTAATGCTGAGCAAGGCCGATGCCAATCCGTCGTTTTCGCCACAGCCCAGCACCAGGGAGCGATCGATCTTGAGTTCCGTGAAGGGCGTGGACACCAGGTTGAAGTACGAGCTGTAGCCCTTGCCGAAATCGTCCTGAGCCAGGCCGAAGCCCATCAGCCGCAGCCGACACGCTCCAGCGTAGTAGTTGCTGGACAACTGCGTGGTGGAGCTTTCGGTCAGCTCGAAGGTGATCTGCCTGGGATCGGCCTGATTGACGCGGACCTGCGCCAGCAACTGATCCACCAGGTCGGGCTGATCGAGCAGATGGGTCGGCAGGTTGATCGAGACCGGCAGCGAATGGCCCATCCGCGCCCACTGCGCCTGAGCGCCCAGGGTCTGTCCGAGGATGCTGGTGAGCAACTCGATCTCCAGCTCGGCGTTTTCGATCTCGTCCAGGAACGCCCCCGGCATCAGCAGCCCTTCGGCCGGATGTACCCAGCGGGCCAGGGCTTCTGCACCGACGATCCGGCCATCGCGCAGTGACTTCTTGGGCTGGTACCAGGCCTGTATTTCGCCATTTTCCAAGGCTTTGATCAGGGTGCTGCGTGCCCGACAGCCACGGGGTCTGCGACTGAAGGTGCGGGCCTGCTCGGTGAGGTCGTCGAGGCGTTCGCGCAGGCTGATGATCTCGGCCTCGCGCACCGGCTTGGAGATCAGGCCCGCCACCTTCAGCCCCAGATTCTTGGCGACCTGTCCCGAGCCCAGCAGCATGCGGCGTGATGCGGCGGTCATCAGCGCCAGCGCTGGCGGTCGGTGCAACTGGGCCAGTTGCTGGATCAATTGCACGCCGTCCATCTGCGGCATCATCAAGTCGCTCAACAGCAGGTCGTAGTGGCTGCGGGATAGGCGCTGCAAGGCGGTTGCGCCGTCCCAGACCAATTCGACCTCGAAGCCGCCTGCGGCCTGGAACACCGTGGTCAGGTACTGATGCTGGAAGGGATGGTCCTCGACAATGAGCACGCGGTAGACATTCACTGCAGGCTATCTCTGATAAGGCTGCAGGCACTGGTACAGAGCGTGCAGCGTGAAGGGTTTGATCAGAAAGTGGTCCATGCCGGCACCCAGGCAGCGCTCGGCTTCGTCGAGCATGGCGTTGGCGGTCGCACCGACGATCGGTACGCTGCAGCCTTGCTGGCGCAGGCGCTCGGTGAGTTGGTAGCCGTTCATTCGCGGCATGTTGACGTCCGTCAGCACCAGGTCGAAATCGGCGTCCTGCCACAGCGCCAAGGCCTCGACGCCATCGCAGGCGAGCACCACCGTGCAACCGAGCTCCTCGAGCTGATCGCGCAGGATCAATTGGTTGATGACGTTGTCCTCGGCCACCAGCAGGTGCAGGTTCAACTTGCTCGCCTCGAGCTGGGCGGGAATCACCGGTTCGCCTTGCAGTTCCACGCCCAATGCCTGGCGCACCGCGCGGTTGAGCAGGTGCAGGTTGTTCAGCCCGATGTGCAGGGTGCGCTCGGCGATGGGTACGATGCCGTGCCCGTCCTGGGAAACCAGGATGCGCTGGCCAGGCCAGTCAGTCCTCAGCGCGCTGTCGGCTTGTCCGGGACAGAGTTCGATCAAGAGGGCGTCGACATCCAGTTGCCCCGCGTCCTGGCCGATCAACTGCGCACGCGCGCCCCACCGGCGCAGCCACCCGGCCGTGTGTTCGGCCAGTTCATGCACGGGCGACTGCACATAGATACGCTCGTTCGGCAACGGGCTCGCCCAATGAAAGTCGTTCTGGGTGCTCACCTGCTCAAGCGGCAGGCTGAAGGCGAAACTGCTGCCCAGGCCAGGCTCGCTGAACACCCGCAGCGCGCCGTTCATCAAGTGCACCAGGCGCTTGCAGATGGACAGGCCCAGGCCGGTACCCGCCACCAGGTTGGCGTTCGGGCTGCTCTGGAAGAAGGGCTCGAACAGGTGGCGTTGGTCCGCAGCGGGAATGCCTTTGCCGGTATCGACCACCTGCCACTGCAACATGGCCCGTTCACCCTCGCGACACGCCAGTTGCAGACGCACGACGATGCGTCCGGTCTCGGTGAACTTCACCGCATTGCTCAGCAGGTTGCCGAGAATCTGCCGAATGCGGATGACGTCGCCCAGCACCAGGTCGGGCAGTTGCGGGTCGATGCAGGCGAACAGTTGCAGGCCCTTGCCTTGCGCTGCGCCGGTGTAGCCTTGGATCACGTCCTGGGTGAGTTCCAGCGGAGAAAAGGTGCTCATTTCCAGTGCCAGTTGGCCGGCTTCGATCTTCGACACGTCCAGCACATCGCAGATCAACTGCAGCAAGGTGGCCGACGAGCCTTCGATGGCGGTGAGGTAGCCGCGCTGCTGGGCATCGAGTTGGGTCCGCGCGAGCAGTTCGAGCGTTGCCAGCACGCCGTACAACGGGGTACGGATCTCATGGCTCATGGTCGCCAGGAACAGGGTCTTGGCCTCGTTGGCGGCGTCGGCCAGGGTCCTGGCCTGTTGCAAGGCGATTTCGGCGGTCTTGCGCTCAGTGATGTCGCTGAAGGCGCAGATCAACACGTCTTCGCGCTGGTAGCGGGTGGGGGCGTAGCTCAGGTAGAGGTGGCGACCGTCGGCCATTTGCAGTTCGTCGGTAGCGCTGCGTTGCGCCTCGACACTGAACGCGCGGTCGATCCAGCGATGGCACAGGCGAGTACGCTCATCGCCCATGGCCAGCCATTGGGCCGACAGCGGGTTCTCCAAGACCACCGCACCGTCGCTGCGGCGCAGCACGCACAGGGCGACGGGAGCAATACGGATCACGGCGCTGCAGAACGCCTCGCTTTCCACCAGCGCGTCGATGCGCGCGGCGGCCGGGACGATCATCCGCTGATCGATCTGCCTGACTAGCCACAGCAGGCAGACTGTGGCCAGCAGGCAAATGAGCAGCGCCACCGACACGGGCACGGCCAGGGCGGGAAGCAGCGAAACCAGTTGCAGGCTGTAGACGATCTGCCAGTTGGAGTAGTCCAGGTGCTTGCGGATGGTCAGCCGCTCCGGCAGCCAATGTTCGCCCTCCCAGCCGAAACTGGCGCTGGTCGGTACGCGTTGCATCTGCCCGTCCTGGCCAGGGGGCAAGGGGGTGTTGCTGAGGATCAGGTGGCCATTGGCGTCCAGCAGTTTGAAATCGCCCGCCTGCTCGTGCTCGAGGGCCTTGACCAGATCGGGGCCATCGACCTCCAGACCCAGCCAGCCGGAGGTGACGTTGCGTTCGTCCATGCGGATGAAGATGTACAGCGGCGAGTCCAGGCGGCCTGGATCGGTCAGCCACAACTCGTCCTGCGGCACCTCACTGTCGTTGACCGAGCGCACGCGTTCCAGGACGCGCGGCGGCAGGTCGGCGCTGTGCTCGGTGGTGGTGAACAAGCGCTGCACCGGCGCCTGCGCAGGCTGCGGTACGTAGATCAGGTTCACCTGATTGGCCCGTAGGTAGTCGAGCATGCGGCGGGTCAGCCACAGGCTCCAGATCTCGTGGCGCTGGCCGAGGATGATATGGATTTCCTCCTCCGGCACGTTGTTGGCCTCGGCGGCCGACAGCGTCGGTTGCCTGACCGTGGACAATCCCAGCCCTTTGAGCAATGTCTGGCGGCTGACGAAGAAACCCTGAGCCTGGAAGATGGCCTCGTTCATGTAGCTGCGGCGCGAGGATATCTCCTGGTTCAGGGTCACGCGCAGGTAGCCGTAGGCACCGATATAAACGCCCGCTATCAGACTGAAGGCGAACAGGCGCAGGAGTTTGCGCGCGGCCTGGGGGGTCGAGAGCGTGGAGTGGGCGGTGGGAATGAGATGGGCGAGTTTCATCGGCGCCAGCCTAGTCATCGCCTGTCGTCATCTGAATAGGACGGATCTCAAACGCCGGGTGAGGGCCGTGGACCGGAGAGTGCCACGGCGCCATCGACTGTCGCGCGGTGAATCAGAGCACGGTCTGGGTCACCAGGTAGCGGCCTTGGGTGATCAAGTGACCCGTCGCATCTTCCAGCACGTAGGTGTGTTCACCTTGACCGGATGTCTGCACTGGCGTCATCGACCGCACCCGCACTGGGGACGTCACTGCACCGAGCAGGGGCTGGACGCTGAGCGTGCGCGACACGGCATTGAGCGGACAGGACTCGGACAGTCCGGCGCCAGCATGGGTGGAAAGCGCACACTGGCTGCCGATGACGGCACCGGTGAAGCGGATGGTGCCTTGCATCGGCGCTTCCACGGCAGCCTGGCAAGCGGTAGAAAGCGCCAGTGACAACAGCGCTGCAATATAGGGTCCTTTCATGATTGCGTTCCGGTTCGAGGTGGCAATCTCTGTATCGGCCAATGCCCCTTTTCATTGAGGCTGAATCGATTATTCCGACCGGTGGTTACGCCCGGCCTGGCGGGCAATCGAGTTGGCCGCCAGGAGGCTTTTGAGATCGGTCTGATTGGCCGCTTTGGCGACTTTTCCTACGCTTTGGATCGTCGCCAACCGTCCCGTGGGCTGTTGATCTGAGCGGCACGCCCGATGTGCTCGATGTCGATTCGAGGTGGCCTTCGATCGCGCAGCGCAGACGTCCGGCAAGCAAGTACCGTACGGCGACCTTTGTTGGGGGCGTCGGTGTCGACTCTTTCATTCAGGTATCGCGGGCAATGAAGGCACTTTTGTTGTGTTTGGCTATGGCTTGGGCGCTCTGCGGATGCGGCACCGTCAATACGGTGTTGAGTTCCGATGCGCATGCAAGCAGTGCGTTGAGAAAAGCCCAAACGCGGTGTGAATCCCTTCCGCGTGTTTACAGCGGTATCGCCTATGACCTGTGCCTGTTGCACGGCCCGCCGCAGCTGGTCGAGCGCGACCCGGCGGCGCCGGCTCTGATGCCCCTCCAGTTACTCGACTTCATACCCTCTGGGATTCTGGACACCGTCGTGCTGCCCTACACGATTTATCTACAAAGCACGCAAGGCAGTCTGGATATCTGACGGTCGATGACGCACGCCCCAGCGGTTTCTGCTGTTGGGAATGACAGGGTAAATGGAACACGATGAATACGCGTACGGCTAGAAACTCCAAACTCCGCCTCTTGATTGCCGCGCTTTTGCTGGCTTGTCTATCGGAACAGGCGAGCGCGCTTATCTCCGGCAGTTTGGTGTGTTCGGTGACGGGCTACAACACATACGGTTATGAGGTCAGCCCCGGTGCAGAATTCGAAATTCCATTTTCTGGCACCTGTACGGCCAAGCGGGCTTACCCGCGTTATGCGGCGACGAATCTAGAGATCACGCCGGTCTATAACGTCACTGCAGGGGCCATCAAGGTTCTGCAGAAAAAATCTTACATGTACATGTCTGAAATTCCGCTTGGGTCTTACGGGCCTGACTGCTTGGGGGAGACCTGCATGCCGCTGCGTGTCGGAGCGACGGTTTCATACACCTATTACATCGTGGGTCGCGCGCCACAGAGTGGATCGGGGCGCGCCATCGTCAAGTTGGGCGTGACCTCTGCGGGCTATCCCAATTACGCCGAATGGCTACACGAGATCAACTTCATCTACCGTGTACGCAGCGAAACCTGCAGCCTGACTTCGGCACGCAGCATCAGCTTGAAATTCGATCCAACCAATCCGGCGGGATTGGCAGGTCAACAGAAATCGGCGCCGATCAGTCTCAACTGCACCGGCGCCAGACCGGCGTCCATGACGTTGACGGCCAATCAATCCATCGTCAACGCCGCGAGCGGCGTCTCGAAAACAAGCCTCACCGGCGTCAATATGCAGGCCCTGTGGAGCGCCTCCATGACCCCTGCCAGTTTCAATACGCCACGGGCGGTGACGCTGAAACAGGGCACAAACGATATCGGTTTGACGTTTTCGCCGCAGGTGGTCAATGGCGCGGACGTGTCGGGGAGCTTTCAAGTGCAGTACACACTGACGGTCAACTATCAGTAGTGTGTGTTGGGCGTTGAGGTCCCAAGTGGTGGGCATTAAAAAGCCGGCTTGTGGCCGGCTTTCGGGGACGGGCTTGGCTCATTTTTGATAAGCCGCAACCGCCTTAACGGGTTGGCCCTGAAGGCCTGAAGAAGATGACGGGCGGCCGTGTGGGGCGTCGTCAGGTGCTCTGGAATGCGGCTTGGCCGACCGGAGCAGAATGTGCCGCGTAGCATACAAGGGTGCACCGGGGATGCCCAGCGGAAATTGCCGCGCCGCTTACAGCGGGCGCTGGCGGCTGAACCACGACCACCAGAACACCCAGCCCAGCACCTGCATGCCCTGGGCGTGACGCTGGGCGCTGGTGTAGCGCTCCACGGCGTAGTTGCGCCGGTCGTGGCTGTGCAGGCACAGGGTGTCGTTCTGCCCGAGGCTGAGGCTGTGCACACGCAGCCGGCCTTCGTGCAGCAGGGCGTAGGTCTGGCCATCGACCACACGGGTGAGGCTGCGGTCGATGGCCAGGGCGGCGCCGATGGGCATCAGCGGCGCCATGTTGGCCGCCGGCATGTCCAGGCACACCACGTGTTCGGCGAGGATGCCCAGGGTGTCCAGCGCTTGCGCCGAGATCAGCAGGTGGCGCTCGGGGTCCGGCTGCAGCAGGCCGTCGACGAGGCGATGGAAGTCGACGCAGACCTGCCGTCCGCCATGGCCGGGCGGTGCGGGTTCGACCTGAGTGGGGCAGGGGCGCAGGATCGGGCTGGGGTGCTTGGGGCCTTCGCCGCTGCGCAGCCAGCGGCGATTGACGCAGAACAGATCGGCCACCTCGTCCAGGCGTGCGAGCGGGATGCCGCGCTTGAACCAGTTGTTCACGTGCTGGGGCGTGACATGGCGCTGGGCGGCGAAGTCGGACGAGGTCAGGCCGCACTCCTGCAGAAGGGTCTTGAGACGGTCACCGGAATTGTTCATGGCGGCGAGTCTAAGGGGTGGCGCGTGGCGAGGGAATAAACGCGGTGATGAGGGAAGGAGCGGATCTTGGCGGGATGTGTAAGAAGCGTTTGAAAGGTGCTGTGGGATGCTTCTGACGTGATAGGTCAGCGCTTTCCGATAATAAGCTGGAAGCGGGGCCGCATGGCGACCCCGTTCCTGTGCGGTATCAGCCTTTGTAGGCCGCTACCGACTTGGTGATCGCAGCGCGGGCGGCGTCTGCGCCGTCCCAGCCTTCGATCTTGACCCACTTGCCCTTCTCCAGATCCTTGTAGTTGGCGAAGAAGTGCTCGATCTGCTGGATCAGCAGCGGCGGCAGGTCGGTGTATTCCTTGACGTCCACGTACAGCTGCGACAGTTTGTCGTGCGGCACGGCGATGACTTTGGCGTCGCCGCCGCCGTCGTCGGTCATGTTCAGCACGCCGACCGGACGGGCGCGGATCACCGAGCCTGGCGCGACCGGGTACGGGGTGACCACCAGCACGTCCAGCGGATCACCGTCATCGGCCAGGGTGTTGGGGATGAAGCCGTAGTTGGCGGGGTAGAACATCGGGGTGGCCATGAAACGGTCGACGAACAGGGTGTCGCTGTCCTTGTCGATCTCGTATTTGATCGGCGCGTGGTTGGCCGGGATCTCGATGGCGACGTAGATGTCGTTCGGCAGGTCTTTGCCCGCAGGAATCTTGCTGTAGCTCATTGGGCTTAGCCCCCCTGATTGACCAGAAAAAGTGGCGGCGATTATAGGCATATTCCGCCCCTGCATGCCACGGTCGGCCTGCGCCGCCGCCGCTCAGGCCGGGGCGTCGCGGTACTGCGGATGTTCGGCTTGCAGGCGGGTCAGGCGCGCCAGCGGGTCCTGGCGATAGAACAGCGCCAGTTGCTGGTAGACCTTGGGGTAGCTCTGCTGCAGCAGGTCGGGAGCGCTGAAGAAGTACTCGCTGGTGACGGCGAAGAACTCCGCCGGGTTTTCCGCCGCGTAGGGGTCGATGACGGTTTCCAGGTCCGGGTTGGCATCGAGCTGACGGTTGAGGTCGTCGTAGGCCTGCTGCATGGCCTGCGCCCAGGCGCCGACATCCATGTCCGGGTGCAGCGGCGGCAGGCCGTTGGCGTCGCCGTTGAGCATGTCGAGCTTGTGCGCCAGCTCGTGGATCACCAGGTTGTAGGCATCCCAGCCGCCGCTGGCCAGCACGCCTGGCCAGGCCATGATCACCGGGCCCTGGAGCCAGGCCTCGCCGCTGTGTTCAGCGTCCCAGACATGCTCGACGCCACTGGCATCGCGGTGGCGCTGGGGGCTCTTGAAATCGTCGGGATAGAGGATCAGCTCGTGGAAGCCCTGGTACCAGTTCAGCTCGCCCAGATTCAGCAGCGGCAACTGGGCCTGGGCGGCGAGGAACAGGCGCTGCTCGTCGTCCAGTTCGACGCCGGGCAGGGTGGTGAGGTGCTTGTCGTGCAGGAACAGCACGCTGGCCTCGCGCAGCCAGCGGTCCTGCTCGTCACTGATGCCGTCGAGCAGGGGCAGGCGTTCGCGAACGGCCTGCCACAGCGCCGGGTCGATGGGGTAGCGCGCCAGGGTGCGCTTGCGCCGCCAGGCGGCCAACGACCACATGGCCGCTCAGGACGCCTTGGCGGTGCGACCCAGGCGGCTGCGCAGCACGCCGAGGATCATCGGCACCAGCGACAGGATGATGATGGCGACCACCATCAGTGACAGGTGCTGCTTGATGAACGGCACGTTGCCGAAGAAGTAGCCCAGGGTCACCAGACCGCCGACCCACAGCAGGGTGCCGGCCACACTGAAGGCCAGGAAACGCGGATAGTGCATGTGGGCAATGCCGGCGACGAACGGTGCGAAAGTGCGCAGGATCGGCAGGAAGCGCGCCAGGGTGACGGTCTTGCCGCCGTGGCGTTCGTAGAATTCATGGGTGCGCTGCAGGTAGTCGCGGCGGAAGATCTTCGAATTGGGATTGCGGAACAGCCGCTCGCCCGCCGTGCGCCCGATCACGTAGTTGGTGCTGTCGCCGAGGATCGCCGCGAGCATCAGCAGACCGGCCAGCAGGACCGGGTCCATGCCGCCACCGGCGGCCACGGCGCCAGCGATGAACAGCAGCGAATCGCCTGGCAGGAAGGGCATGACCACCAGGCCGGTTTCGCAGAAGATCACCGCGAACAGAATGGCGTAGATCCAGGGACCGTAGTTGGTCACCAGCAGGTCAAGGTAGGCATCGAGATGCAGGATAAGGTCCAGCGGGTTGAATTCCATGTACAGCACCTGTTGTCTTGACCCGCTTCTACGGGCGCGCGATGACGGACGAAGTCATTTTTGGCGTGGGTATCTTCCCCGAACGGGGAGTGATTTTTCACATATGACGAGGGGGGCATTATACGGCGAAGTCGTGAAGATGCCCGGAGAGTTTGTAGCGAGTGGTTACGGTTTGCCCGGCGGCCCGTCTGGCTCAGTCCTGGCTGATCGGCAGGATGTAGTTCTCGAACTCGGTGTCCTTGCGAAAGCCCATGGACTCGTAGGTCTTCTTCGCCACCTCGTTGTCGCTGCTGGTCGACACCCGCAGGCGGATGGCGTTGCTCTGCTTGGCCATCTTCTTGGCTTCGCGCATCAGGTGGTCGGCCACCAGCATGCGCCGCGAGTCTTCGGCCACGTAGATGTCGTTGACGATCCACACGCGCTTGAGCGACAGCGATGAAAAACTCGGGTAGAGCTGGCAGAAACCCAGCAGGCGGCTGTCGTCGTCATCCGGCAGGGCCAGATAGATCACCGACTCGCCGCGCGTGAGGCGCTTGCGCAGAAAGGTCCGCGAGGTGTCGGGATAGGGCAGTTGCCCGTAGAACTCGCGGTACTGGACGAACAGCGGGGTGAGCAGGTCGAGGTGTTCCAGGGTTGCCTTGATGATGCGCATGAGCAGGCCTCAGAGTCCATTGGGAACGGGATGATGCACGTCGCCACGTGATGGCATGCTGCCCCAAGGCAGTCTGCATACGCAATCTGCCTGGGGGAACGCAGGGTCAGTCCTCGCCGAGCAGGAAGTTGCCGGTCTTGCCGCCGGGCTGATCGCTGTCGAGGCTGTGGACCTCGGCCTCGTCCTTGAGGTTCACCCCGGACAACTGCCGTCGGCAGGCCTCGCGCATCAGGTACAGCAGGCGGTGCGCGGCCATGCCGTAGCTCAGGCCCTCCAGGCGCACGTTGGAGATGCAGTTGCGGTAGGCGTCGGTCAGGCCCACCTTCGGCGCATAGGTGAAATACAGGCCCAGGCTGTCGGGCGAGCTCAGGCCGGGGCGCTCGCCGATCAGCATCACGGTCATGCGTGCGCCCAGCAGCTCGCCCACTTCGTCGGCCACCGCCACCCGTCCCTGTTGCACCAGGATCACCGGCGCCGTCGTCCAGCCCTCGGCGCTGGCCTGCTCTTCGAAGCGGCTCAGCAGCGGCAGGGTGTGACGGTGTACGGCCAGGGCCGAGAGGCCGTCGGCGACGACGATCGCCAGATCGACCCCGCCGGCGTTGGCCTGGGCATGCTCGCGCAGCGTGGCCGCCGACGCGTCGCTCAGGCGGCGGCCGAGGTCGGGCCGTTGCAGGTACTGGTGACGGTCGGCGGCCGCGCTGTGCAGCAGCAGGCTGTCGCGCCCGCGCGCCTGCAACTGCTCGCGCAGCGCGGCGTGGTCGAAGGGCAGGTGCACGGCGTCGCGGGCCTGGGCGTGGGCGAACTGGAAGTCCAGTTGCGCGCCGGTGGGCAGGCTGGTGCCGGTGCGGCCCAGGGCGATGCGCGCCGGTGTCAGGTTGCGCAGGGCCAGCCAGGGGTTGTCGGGAGTGGGTACGTGTCGGTCCATGGTCGTGCCTATGCGAGCTGTGCCAAGGCCTGGCGGAAGGCCGGCGGGAGGTTGTCGCCGAAGCGTACGCGGCCGTCGGCCTGGGTCAGGATGCCGGTGCGTTCCAGCCAGGATTCGAACTCCGGACCCGGTTTCAGGCCCAGGGTCTGACGGGCGTAGAGGGCGTCGTGGAACGAGGTGGTCTGGTAGTTGAGCATGATGTCGTCGGAGCCGGGGATGCCCATGATGAAGTTGATCCCGGCAACGCCGAGCAGGGTGAGCAGGGTGTCCATGTCGTCCTGGTCGGCTTCGGCGTGGTTGGTGTAGCAGATGTCGCAGCCCATGGGCACGCCGAGCAGCTTGCCGCAGAAGTGATCCTCCAGCCCCGCACGGATGATCTGCTTGCCGTTGTACAGGTACTCGGGACCGATGAAGCCGACCACGGTGTTGACCAGAAATGGCTTGAAATGCCGGGCCACGGCGTAGGCGCGGGTCTCGCAGGTCTGCTGGTCGACGCCGTGGTGGGCATTGGCCGACAGGGCGCTGCCTTGGCCGGTTTCGAAGTACATCAGGTTCTGTCCGAGGGTGCCGCGTTGCAGCGACAGCCCGGCCTCGTAGCCTTCCTGCAAGACGTTGAGGTTGATGCCGAAGCCGGCGTTGGCCGCCTCGGTGCCGGCGATGGACTGGAACACCAGGTCCAGCGGCACGCCGCGGTTGATCGCCTCGATCGAGGTGGTGACGTGGGTCAGCACGCAGGATTGGGTGGGAATGTCATAGCGCTGGATGATGGCGTCGAGCATTTCCAGCAGGGCACAGATGGAGGCGATGCTGTCGGTGGCCGGGTTGATGCCGATCATGGCGTCGCCGTTGCCGTACAGCAGCCCGTCGAGAATGCTGGCAGCGATACCCGCCGGTTCGTCGGTGGGGTGATTGGGTTGCAGGCGGGTCGATAATCGCCCGCGCAGGCCCATGGTGCCGCGAAACGCGGTGACCACACGGATCTTCTGCGCAACCAGCACCAAGTCCTGCACGCGCATGATCTTCGACACCGCAGCGGCCATTTCCGGGGTCAGGCCCGGGGCCAGCGCCCGCAGGCTGGACTCGTCGGCCGCTTCGCTGAGCAGCCAGTCGCGCAGGCCACCGACCGTGAGGTGGCTGACCGGGGCGAAGGCCTCGGCGTCGTGGGTGTCGACGATCAGCCGGGTGATTTCGTCCTGCTCGTAGGGAATCAGCGCTTCGCTGAGAAAGTGGCTGAGGGGGATGTCGGCCAGGGCCATCTGCGCGGCGACCCGCTCACCGTCGTTGGCGGCGGCCACGCCCGCGAGGAAGTCGCCGGAGCGCGCCGGGCTGGCCTTGGCCATGACCTCCTTGAGGCTGTCGAAACGGTAGACCAGATTGCCGACCGTGTGTACGAAACGTGCCATACAGAACCTCCAGAGCGCCGCAGGACGGGCCTGCGGCGTGGGTCGGCAATCAGTGCAGGGCCTCTTCGGCCTGCTGGATCGCGGCGAATTCCTCTTCCGGCGTGCCGGCAACCAAGTGGTGGCGACTGTAGAACGCGAAGTAGGCAATTAATACTGCATAGATCAGCGCAGCGCCAATCACCACCCGCGGATCGACCAGGAAACCGGCCACCACGGCGATGCACGCCAGCACCAGGGCCAGGCCCGAAGTGAAGATGCCACCGGGGGTGCGGTAGGGGCGGGCCATCTTCGGCCGACGGATGCGCAGGGTGATGTGCGCGGCCATCATCAGCACATAGGACAGTGTGGCACCGAACACTGCCACCAGAATCAGCAGGTCGCCCTGGCCGGTCAGCGACAGGGCGAAGCCGATCAATCCAGGGATGACCAAGGCCAGCACCGGCGCCTTGCTCTTGTTAGTTTCCGAGAGCTTGCGCGGCAGGTAGCCAGCGCGCGACAGGGCGAAAATCTGCCGGGAATAGGCGTAGATGATCGAGAAGAAGCTGGCGATCAGTCCGGCCAGGCCAACCAGGTTGACGAAGCCGCTCATCCAGGTGGAACCGCCGTAGGCTTTGGCCAGGGCTTCGACCAGTGGGTTGCCCGAGGCCTTGAGCGCTTCGGAGCCGGCGCCGCCGGGGCCGACCACCAGAATCAGCAGGGCGAAGGCCAGCAGCACCAGCATCGCGCCGATCAAGCCGCGTGGCAGGTCGCGCCGTGGGTTCTTGGTTTCTTCGGCGGCCAGGGGCACGCCTTCGACCGCGAGGAAGAACCAGATCGCATAGGGGATTGCCGCCCACACGCCGACATAGCCGAACGGCAGGAAGCTGCTGGCGCCAGCGGCGTCGGTCTGGGCGATGTCGAAGAGGTTGGCGGCATCGAAATGGGGCAGCATGCCCAGCAGGAACACCACCAGGGCAATGGCGGCGATGGCGGTGATGCCGAACATCAGCTTCAGCGCTTCACCCACGCCGAAGATATGAATGCCGATGAACACCACGTAGAACGCCAGGTAGATCATCCAGCCGCCGATGCCGAACAGCGACTGGCAATAGGCGCCGATGAACGTGGCAATGGCGGCGGGTGCGATGGCGTACTCGATGAGGATCGCCGTACCGGTGAGAAAGCCGCCCCAAGGCCCGAAGGCGCTGCGGGCAAACCCATAGCCGCCGCCAGCGGTGGGAATCATCGAAGACAGTTCAGCCAGCGAGAAACACATGCACAGGTACATGGTGGCCATCAGCAAGGTGGCGAGGAACATGCCGCCCCAGCCGCCTTGGGCGAGGCCGAAGTTCCACCCGGCATAGTCGCCGGAGATCACATAGGCCACGCCCAGGCCCACCAGCAGAACCCAGCCCGCAGCACCTTTCTTGAGTTCGCGTTGTTGGAAGTAGTCAGAGCCGACCTTTTCGAAGTCGACCGAAGAACCGGCCGGTGTACCGGCGGAATGTTCGCTTGGCATGATTTCACCTGTTTGTTGTTTTAGGTCGCCGGAGGGACGCCGGGCCTTTGGTGATTCAGGTGTTGCAGAAAGCGCGCCAACGGCGCGAGCGGCTAACGGCCAGCGGCAAGCTGCAAGCTGCAAGAAAAAGCAGCCGGCACACGGTCCGCTCTTTCTTGTCGCTTGCCGCTAGAAGCTTGTGGCTTTTTTAAAAGAAGCCGAGCGGGTTGATGTCGTAGCTGACCAGCAGGTTCTTGGTCTGCTGGTAGTGGTCGAGCATCATCTTGTGGGTTTCACGGCCGACGCCGGACTTCTTGTAGCCACCGAAAGCGGCGTGGGCGGGGTAGAGGTGGTAGCAGTTGGTCCACACGCGGCCGGCCTTGATACCGCGACCCATGCGGTAGGCACGGTTGATGTCGCGGGTCCACACGCCTGCGCCGAGGCCGAACTCGGTGTCGTTGGCGATGGCCAGGGCTTCGGCTTCGTCCTTGAAGGTGGTGACGCTGACCACCGGGCCGAAGATCTCTTCCTGGAAGACGCGCATCTTGTTGTTGCCCTTGAGCAAGGTCGGCTGGATGTAGTAGCCGCTAGCCAGCGAACCGTCCAGTTGCTCCACCTTGCCGCCGGTCAGCAGCTCGGCGCCCTCTTCCTGGGCAATCTTCAGGTAGGACTGGATCTTTTCGAACTGCTGCTGCGAGGCCTGGGCGCCGACCATGGTGTCGGTGTCCAACGGGTCGCCGCGCTTGATCTGCAGCACCTTCTTCATCACCACGTCCATGAACTGCGGGTAGATCGACTCCTGCACCAGCGCCCGCGACGGGCAGGTGCACACCTCGCCCTGGTTGAAGAACGCCAGTACCAGGCCTTCGGCGGCCTTGTCGATGAAGCTCGGCTCGGCCTGCATGATGTCTTCGAAGTAGACGTTCGGCGATTTGCCGCCCAACTCCACGGTGGACGGAATGATGTTTTCCGCGGCGCATTTCATGATGTGCGAGCCCACCGGGGTGGAACCGGTGAAGGCGATCTTGGCGATGCGCTTGCTGGTAGCCAGCGCTTCACCGGCTTCGCGGCCATAGCCCTGCACCACGTTGAGCACGCCCTTGGGCAGCAGGTCGCCGATCAATTCCATCAGCACGGTGATGCCCAATGGCGTCTGCTCGGCAGGCTTGAGCACCACGCAGTTGCCGGCGGCCAGCGCCGGTGCGAGTTTCCAGGCGGCCATCAGCAGCGGGAAGTTCCACGGGATGATCTGGCCGACCACGCCCAGCGGCTCGTGGATGTGGTAAGCCACGGTGTTTTCGTTGATCTCGGCGGCCCCGCCTTCCTGGGCGCGCAGGCAACCGGCGAAGTAGCGGAAGTGATCGACCGCCAGTGGGATGTCGGCGTTGAGGGTTTCGCGGATCGGCTTGCCGTTGTCCCAGGTTTCGGTGATGGCCAGCACTTCGAGGTTCTGCTCGATGCGGTCGGCGATGCGCAGCAGCACGTTGGAACGGTCCTGCACCGAGGTGCGACCCCAGGCGTCGGCGGCGGCATGGGCCGCGTCCAGCGCTTTGTCGATGTCTTCTGCCGTGGAGCGGGGGAATTCGGCGATCAGCTTGCCGGTGACCGGAGAGGTGTTGTCGAAGTACTGGCCTTTGACCGGAGCTACGAATTCGCCACCGATGTAGTTGCCGTAGCGCTGCTTGAAGGAAATCTTGGCGCCTTCGGTACCGGGATGTGCGTAACGCATGGTGTCTCTCCTGGCTATTGTGTTTGTTGGGGAGTGGACAAGCGTAGAGCAAACCGTGGGCCAGTGTGGTGCATACCTTTGCAATCAATGACTTAGGTCACTTCGCTGAATGGCGGTCAGGCATTGGGTATCAGGACCGGCACGGCGGGCGTGACACTTTGTACCGTTGCTGTGACGTCACTGACTCGCCAGTCGCCTCGTGATTGCAAACCACGCGGCGCAGGAGGATGCTGGCGCAACGTTCTATCTGCGGAGAACAACAAACATGCAGAGCAACGCTTTCAGCCGCCATGCTCAGCAGGTGCTCACCGTTGCCCAGGGATCGACCAGCGGGCCGGGCCGCGACCCGTCCATCGCCCGCTCCTGGCTGCGCTGCCTGCAGGATCACCACCTGGACCCGGCATTGGCCCAGCCCCCGGTGGTGCTTGAACAGGCGCGTTTGCAGGAGAGTCGTGCGCGCCTGCACCAGGTGTTGCAGATCGCCGAGGGCGAGATGAACAGCCTGCACCAGCAGTTGTCCGGCGCCGGCCATGCGGTGCTGCTCACCGACGCGCGCGGGGTGATCCTCAATTGCGTCACCGCACCCAGCGAGCGGCGTATCTTCGAGCGCGCCGGGCTGTGGCTCGGCGCCGACTGGAGCGAAGCCTGCGAAGGCACCAATGGCATCGGCACCTGTGTCGTCGAACGCCAGCCGGTGACCATTCATCAGGATGAACATTTTCGCGGCCAGCACACCGGACTCACCTGCTCGGCCAGCCCGGTGTTCGATCCCCACGGCGAGCTGCTGGCGGTGCTCGACGTGTCCTCGGCCCGCGCGGAGGTCTCGCGGCAGAGCCAGTTCCACACCATGGCCCTGGTCAACCTCTCGGCGAAGATGATCGAGAGCTGTTATTTCCTGCGTCACTTCGAGCAGCACTGGTTGCTGCGTTTCCACCTGCACGCCGAATCGGTCGGGCTGTTCAGCGAGGGACTGTTGGCGTTCGACGGTGACGGACGCATCTGCGCAGTCAACCAGGGCGCGCTGAACCTGCTGGGCAGTCGCCGGGACGGGCTGCTGGGCATGCCGGTGGAGCGGTTCTTCGCCTGCAGCCATGACGAACTGTTCAGTCGCGCGTCGCCCCAGGGCAGCACGGCCTGGCCACTGCGCACTCATGACGGTCGGCAGGTGTTCGCCAGCCTGCGCGGGCGGGCCCGCGTGCCTCTCTACCCGCTGGCGCGTCCCTCGCCAGCGGCGGCGGTCGATCCGGACATTTGCCTGCACGACCCGGTCCTGCAAGCGGACTTCCGACGCGCGCTGCGTGTGTACCCACGCGATGTGCCGCTGTTGCTGCGCGGCGAGACCGGCTGCGGCAAGGAGGCCTTCGCCCTGGCGGTGCATCAGGCCAGCGAACGGCGCGGCAAGCCGTTCGTGGCGATCAACTGTGCGTCGATTCCGGAAAGCCTGATCGAGAGCGAACTGTTCGGTTATCGCGGCGGCAGCTTCACCGGTTCGCGCAAGGAGGGCATGCGCGGCAAGTTGCTGCAGGCCGATGGCGGTACCTTGCTGCTGGACGAGATCGGTGACATGCCGCTGGCCTTGCAGACCCGCCTGCTGCGGGTACTGGAAGAGCGCCAGGTGGTGCCCATCGGCGGCGAGCCTCAGGCGGTGGACCTGCGCATCGTCAGCGCGACCCACCGTGACCTGTTGCAGCGGGTGGAAGAGGGCAGTTTTCGTGAAGACCTCTATTACCGGCTCAACGGCCTGGAAATCAACATTCCCGCCGTGCGCGAGCGGGGCGACCGGGCGCAACTGCTCGACGCGCTGCTGGCCGAGGAAGCCGCGGGCCAGGCGATCAGCCTCGAACCCCAGGCACGCCAGGCGCTGATGGACTTCGCCTGGCCGGGCAACGTGCGCCAGATGCGCAACGTGCTGCGCACCTTGGTGGCGCTCTGCGAGGGTCAGCGCATTTATCTGTCGGATCTGCCGCCCGCTGTCAGAGCACCTCACGCTTCTGTAGAGGTGGGCTCGCCCCGCGAGGGCGGTGGCGCGGATGACACCGGACACGCAGCCGATCTCATCGCGGGACACGCTCGCCCACAAGCTGGCGCACCGCTGCAGAGCGCGGAGCGCCAGGCCCTGCTGTCGACGCTCGCCCAGCACCGCTGGCACCTGACCCGCGTCGCCGAGCACCTGGGTATCAGCCGCAATACCCTGTACCGCAAACTGCGCAAGCACGGCATCGCCCGCGCCGGTTGAGCGAAACAGCGGGTGCGATTTCCCGCGCCCTGGGCTACCCTGCCTCGACGTTTTGCGAGGTCGATCATGCACATTCACATTCTCGGTATTTGCGGCACTTTCATGGGTTCGCTGGCGGTCCTGGCCAAGGAACTCGGTCATCGCGTCACCGGTTCGGACGCCAACGTCTACCCGCCGATGAGCACCCAGCTCCAGGCGCAGGGCATCGAATTGACCCAGGGCTACGACCCGGCCCAGCTCGAACCGGCCCCGGACCTGGTGGTGATCGGCAACGCCATGTCGCGCGGCAATCCGGCGGTGGAATACGTCCTGAACAAGGGGCTGCCCTACGTCTCGGGCCCGCAATGGCTGGCCGACCACGTGCTGCAAGGTCGGTGGGTGCTGGCGGTGGCCGGCACCCACGGCAAGACCACCACCAGCAGCATGCTGGCCTGGGTGCTGGAGCATGCGGGCATGAGCCCGGGCTTCCTGATCGGTGGCGTGCCGCAGAACTTTTCGGTGTCGGCGCGCTTGGGCGACACGCCGTTCTTCGTGGTCGAGGCCGATGAATACGACAGCGCGTTCTTCGACAAGCGCTCCAAGTTCGTCCACTACCACCCGCGTACCGCCATCCTCAATAACCTGGAGTTCGACCACGCGGACATCTTCCCGGACCTGGCCGCCATCGAGCGACAGTTCCACCATTTGGTGCGCACCATTCCCAGCGAAGGCCTGGTCATCCACCCGACCACCGAGCCTGCGTTGGAGCGGGTCATCGGCATGGGCTGCTGGACGCCGGTGCAGACCACCGGTGAGGGCGGGCAGTGGCAGGCGCGTCTGCTCAGTGCGGATGGCTCGCGGTTCGAGGTGTTGTTCGACGGTCAGGTGCAAGGCGTGGTCGACTGGGCGCTGACCGGTCAGCACAACGTCGCCAACGCCCTGGCCACCTTGGCGGCGGCGCGCCATGTGGGTGTGGCGGCGGCCATGGGCATCGAAGGCTTGAGCGCCTTCAAGAGCGTCAAGCGGCGGATGGAAAAGGTGGCAGAAGTGCAGGGTGTGGTCATCTACGATGACTTCGCTCACCACCCGACCGCCATCGCCACCACCCTCGACGGCTTGCGCAAGCAAGTGGGCGAGGCGCCGGTGATCGCGGTGATCGAGCCGCGCTCCAATTCGATGAAGCTCGGCGCGCACCGTGACGGCTTGCCGGACAGCGTCAACCATGCCGACCAGGTGATCTGGTACGCCCCGGCCAACCTGGGCTGGGATCTGGCCGCCACTGCGGCCCAGTGCACGGTGCCGAGCGTGGTCGCCGACAGCCTCGAGGCGATCATCGCGCGCATCAAGGACCAGGTGCGGCCGGGCACCCATGTGGTGATCATGAGCAACGGCGGCTTCGGCGGCCTGCACGGTAAGCTGGCCGAGGCCCTGAAGTGAGCGGCCCGCAGCGCATCACCCTGGCCATGACCGGCGCCTCGGGCGCGCAGTATGGCCTGCGGTTGCTCGACTGCCTGGTGCGTGAGGAGCGTGAGGTGCATTTCCTCATCTCCAAAGCGGCGCAACTGGTGATGGCCACCGAGACCGACGTGGTATTGCCGGCCAAGCCCCAGGCGATGCAGGCGTTTCTGACCGAGTACACGGGAGCTGCTGATGGGCAGATCCGCGTGTATGGCAAGGAGGACTGGATGTCGCCAGTGGCTTCGGGGTCTGGCGCGCCGGCCGCGATGGTGGTGGTGCCCTGTTCGACCGGCACCTTGTCGGCGATCGCCACCGGGGCTTGCAACAACCTCATCGAGCGCGCTGCCGACGTCACCTTGAAAGAGCGTCGGCAACTGATTCTGGTGCCGCGTGAGGCGCCGTTCTCCATCATTCATCTGGAGAACATGCTCAAGCTGTCGCACATGGGCGCGGTGATTCTGCCGGCGGCGCCGGGGTTCTACCACCAGCCGCAGACCATCGACGACCTGGTCGACTTCGTGGTGGCGCGGGTGCTCAACCTGCTCGACATTCCCCAGGACATGCTGCCGCGTTGGGGCGAGCACCATTACGGGGTCGAGGATTGAGACGCGCTGCACTGGGCCTGTTGTTGATCGCCCTGGGCGGCTGCGCGACGGTGCGCACGCTCGATGCCAATCAACCCGGCGCCCCGGTGGTGTACGCGGGGACGCGGCTGGACCTGTATGCGATCGACGGTGGCTGTTGCGCCAAGGACCGTTTCGGGGCCGAGGCGCCTGCCTACCCACGGCTGGACCTGCCGGGGAGCATGCTGCTCGATACCCTGTTGCTGCCGTTGTCGGCATTGACCGTTTTAGGCGTGGGGTTCAACGCCACTGGCGGGCTCTAGGGCGGGCACACGCGGTTCTGGCAATGGTAGCGGCGAGGCTGAAAACCTGGGACCGCAGAGCGGTCCCGGCAATGGCAGCGGCGAGAGTGAAGTCAGGGCCCGCTGCGCGGTCCAATCGCGACGCAAGGCCGCTCCCACGAGGCGGTGTGAAATGCCAGGGATTGAGCATGGCAGTGCTTCCATAAATATCTGCACACCCTGCTCTCCCAGGCTGCCTGGCCTTGCACCGTCCAGCTTGTGGGAGCGGCCTTGTGTCGCGATTGGACCGCAGAGCGGTCCCGGCAATGGCCGCAGCGAGAGTGAAGCCAGGGCCCGCTACGCGGTCCAATCGCGACGCAAGGCCGCTTCCACGAGGTCGTATCAGTTCTTGCCCAGCTTGCGCAGGTCGTCCGATTCGATCACGCGCATGCCGTCTTCTTCTTCCAGCGCCAGCCGCCACAGCGCCCTTGCCAAAGTGCAGGCTTCGATGCCGTGGTACTTGCCCGGCAACAGCCGCGAAAACGGCCCGGCCAAGCGTTCGGCCAGACGCGGTTGCAAACGCTCGCCCAGCAGCAGCGAGGGGCGTACCAGGGTCAGTTGTGGCCAGTTCTGGGCCTTGAGCGCTTCTTCCATCTCGCCCTTGACCCGGTTGTAGAAGATCGACGATTGAGGATCGGCGCCGATCGCACTGATCGCCAGCAGATGACGCGCGCCCAGTTCCCGCGCGCGTTGAGCGAAAGCCACCACCAGATCCAGGTCCACCGCACGGAAGGCGGCCTCGGAGCCAGCCTGCTTGAGGGTGGTGCCCAAACAGCAATAGGCGATGTCGACCCGCCCGGACAGCTGCGCAAGCGTCGTCGAAAGCTCGCCCACCGGGTTCTGCAGGCGCGGATGCTCGGCCAAAGCACGCCGGGTCGGCGCCAGCACACGGCTGATGGTGGGTTCGTTGAGCAGGCGGTCGAGCAGGTGTTCGCCCGTAAGGCCCGTGGCTCCGGCAAGCAGCACATGCTGAGGCGTCAAATACATGATGACTCTCCCTTCTTTAGCGCTCAGCTTAGCGGGGCGCAGGCTGTTTCGCCTGCCCGTGCGTTGCTGGCTGAACCTTGTCTTCGAGGGCCTGCTCGGCCTGCTGGCGGCGCAGACGCTGCCAGTGTGCGAGCACCTGCGGCGGCGCCCAGAGCTGCGGCTCCGAGGCCTCGAAGCCCTCCCTTCGTTCCCGTTCGGCAACACTGCCGCGCGCCAGTTCAAACGCCTGTTTCAAATCGTCGGTCTGATTCAGCGCCTGGGCGAACAGGGCGTCGCCGAAATAGGTGAAGTCGGCCTCTTCCGAGCAGCCGAACGAAACCCGATCCGGGCGCGCGGCGGTCATGACCAGCGTGCGCTCGTCTTTGAGCGGGGCGATGTAGCCACCTGAATAGCAGGCGGAAATCACCACCACCTTGTCGCGGTTTTTCAGCGGCGCCAAGGCGCTGGCCAGTTCGTCGGCCGCGAGGTCGGCCAGTTGCAGGCGCGGTTGGTCGAGCACCAGTTGATGGTCGTGGCTGCCGTGGCTGGTCAGGTAGATGAACACCAGATCGTCCGGGCCGCTGCGTTCGGCCAGGGTGCGAGCGGCCCGGGTGAGGTTTTCGCGGGTGGCCATCGGCCGGTCGCTCAGGTGATCGCGGTGGTTGACCAGGGTCACCTGGCCGCGGGCACCAAAGCGCACCTTGAGCAGGTTGCTGACGTAGTCGGCCTCGCGCAGGAACACGCTCTGCTGGCCATCGCCGGCCAGCACCAGGCTGTACAGGCCGACCGGCCCCGCGGAACGGGGCACTTGCGCCAGCGCCTGATCGAGCAGCTTGCCCTGGTTGAGCAGCGCCAGGTCCAGCGGGTCGGGCAGCAGCACGCCTTTTTCATCGCGCACGCGCACGCCATTGACCCAGCGGCCCGCTTCGACTTGGCCATCGGCCTGAATCAGCCGACCCTGGCCTTGGTAGGCGTCGTTGTCGAAGGCGCCGATGTACTGGCTGCCATCGGCCAGGAACAGGTGGCCTTGGCCGGCGAAACGCCAGTCCTGGAAGCCACCCTTGTAGCGGCTGCCGTCGCTGCCCAGCAGTTCGCCTTGCCCGCTCAGTGCACCGTCCTTGAAGTCGCCGATCCACACATCGCCATCGGCATTTTCGTAACGGCCGCGGCCTTCGAGGCGGTTGGCCTTGAAGTCGCCGATGTACTGCTCTCCCTCGACACTGTCGTAGGTGCCGGCGCCTTCGAGCTGACCGTCGACGAACTGGCCACTGAACTGGTTGCCGCTGGCGTCGCTGCGCACCCCGGCGCCGTTGGGCTTGCCCTTGGCGAACAGGCCTTGATAGCGACTGCCGTCGGCCAATTCCAGTTGCCCGGCGCCGTCGTACTGGTCGTCCTTGAACTGCCCTCGGTAGGTCTGGTCGTGCTGCTTGAGGCTGCCTTCGCCATCGCGTCGGCCGTGCTTGAAGGTGCCGGCGTAGTGGCTGCCAGGGGTGCTCAGTTCGCCCAGGCCCTCGAACAGGCCGGCGACGAACTGGCCACGGTAGACCTCGCCGTTGCTGCCGTGCCACTCGCCCTGGCCATGCCACTGGCCGTCCTTGAAGGTGCCGGCGTACCAACTGCCGTTGGGGTAGTCGATGCGCCCCTCGCCTTGCAGCAGGCCATCGACCACCTGGCCCCGGTAGCGGCCGCCGTCGGGCAGGCGTGCATCCGGCGGCGACAGCGGTTCACCTTCGCCGCAGGCGGCGAGCAGCAGGACAAGGGCGAGGGGCAGCAGCGGGCGCATGGTCGAATCCGGGCACAAAGGTGCGCCGAGTATGCCGCAGATTCAGGGCGTGAGACAGCCGTGGCGGCAGGCGCACACGGCTGTGTGGAGGGGTTTCGGACGAAGCCTTCGGAGCGATCTTTCAGACGAAGCAGAGCGACAGCGGCTCGGCGACGTAGGCAGGTTTGTCCTCGCCTTCGATCTCCAGCGTTGCCGTGGCCTTGAGCAGCCACTGACCCGGCTTCTTCTCGGTGACTTCGGTAAGGTCCACTTTCAGCCGCACCTGGCTGTCGACCTTGACCGGCTGGATGAAACGCACGCTGTCCAGGCCGTAGTTGATGACCATCTTCACCCCTTCAGGCAGGACCAGGATGTCCTCCATCAGCTTGGGCATCAGCGACAGGGTGAGAAAGCCATGGGCGATGGTCGAGCCGAACGGGGTCTGCGCGGCCTTTTCCGGGTCGATATGGATGAACTGGAAATCGCCGGTGGCCTCGGCGAACAGGTTGATGCGTGACTGGTCGATCTTCAGCCAGGCGGAACGTCCCAGTTCCTTGCCGACGTACTGCGCGAGCTGCGTGACGGGTACATGAGGCATCGTGACTCTCCGGGTTGTCTGTCCAGATGGCCCGACCTACGTTTCAGGTCAGGTGCTGCGATGGAACGAGCGTACAAGATCAGCACGGCGTGGGGGGGCGGTCAAGGCCGGGTAGGGCGGGCGAATGCCGCCGTATTCAGCTCGCGCGCATGTCTATAATGGCGCCCGTTGCCCAAGGAGATGCTTATGCTGCTGCGTGGTCTGACCTGGCTGGTGCTGTTCCAGTTGCTGGGAACGGCGATCAATCACTTGTTCCTGCCCGTGCTGCCAGGCCCGATCATCGGCCTGCTGCTGTTGCTGGTGTTCTTGATGGTGCGTGGCGAAGTCGGCGAGCCGCTCAATGACGCCGCCGGCAGTCTGTTGCGCTATCTGCCGCTGCTGTTGGTACCGCCAGCGGTGGGGGTGATGGTGTACGCCCGCGACATCGCCGCAGACTTCTGGGCCATCGTCGGCGCGCTGGTGATTTCCTGCCTGCTCACCCTGGTGTTCGTCGGCGTGCTGATGCAGAAGCTCATCCAGCGCCACGGCAAACGCGAGCAGCAGCCATGAGCCTGGATTGGCAAGGCGCGCTGGAGGCGGTGATCCACCATCCGCTGTTCGGCATCGGCATCACCCTGGGCGCCTATCAGTTGGTGCTCGCGGCCTACGAGCGCACGCGCTGGATCTTCCTGCAGCCGGTGCTGGTGTCGATGCTGCTGGTGATCGGCGTGCTGCTGGCCTGCGGCATCGACTACGCCGAGTACAAGCGCAGCACCGAGATCCTCAACATTCTCCTGGGCCCGGCCACGGTGGCCCTGGCGGTGCCGCTGTACCTGAATCTGCGGCGCATCCGCCAGCTGTTCTGGCCGATCTTGACTACGCTGGTAGTCGGAGGCCTGTTCGCGACGCTGGCCTGCGTGCTGCTGGGGGCGTGGTTCGGCGCCGAGCACATGATCCTGATGACCATGGCGCCGAAGTCGGTCACCTCGCCCATCGCCATGCTGGTCGCCGAGCAGATCGGTGGCGTCGCCGCCTTGGCGGCGGTCTTCGTGCTGATCACCGGGGTCATCGGCGCGATCTTCGGCCCGGCGCTGTTGACCCGCTGCGGCGTGCACAGCCCGGAAGCGCGCGGCATGTCGCTGGGCGTGACGGCGCATGCGGTGGGCACCTCGGTGGCCCTGCAGGAAAGTGACGAGTGCGGCGCCTTCGCGGCGCTGGCGATGAGCCTGATGGGTGTGGCCACTGCGGTGCTGCTGCCATTGGCAGTGAGCCTGGTGGCCTGAGGAGTCGAGATGACGTTACCCCTGTTTCCCCTCAATACCGTGCTGTTTCCCGGCTGTCTGCTGGACTTGCAGATCTTCGAGGCGCGCTACCTGGACATGATCGGTCGCTGCATGAAGCAGGGCGAGGGCTTTGGCGTGGTGTGCATCGCTGAGGGCGAGCAGGTGGGCCAGGCGCCTGCTGGCATCGCGGCGTTCGGCTGCGAGGCGCTGATCCGCGACTTCGCGCAACAGGACAACGGGCTGTTGGGCATCCGTGTCGAAGGTGTGCGGCGCTTTCGCGTGGCGGGCACCGAGGTGCTCAAGGACCAGTTGCTGATGGGCGAAGTGGACTGGCTGGCGGACCTGCCGGACACACCGCTGGTGGAGGCAGACGACGACCTGCTGGCGCTGCTGGTGGCGCTGGGCGAGCACCCGATGGTCGAGGCGCTGGGTATGCCGCGTGAGGTGAATGGACGGCAGTCGTTGGCCAATCAGTTGGCGTATCTGTTGCCGTTCATGGAAGAGGACAAGGTCGATCTGCTGGCCATGGACTCGCCACAACGGCGCCTGGAAACCATCCAGTCGCTGCTCGAGCGGATCCAGGGCGAATTGTTCGCCTGAGCCTGAGCGCCCGATGAGCGGGGCGGCTGGTTTCCAGCCCGCCCCGCGCGTTCGTACTGCTCAATACTGGTAGCGCAGCAGGGCCTTGGGCAGTGAGTGCAGGGCGAAGAACGTCAGCAGCGCGATGCACGCCGGCAGGATCAGCCACCACACCTTGAGCGGCATGGCCACCAAGGGCTGGCGATATTGCACCAGCGTCAGGCAGATTGCCGTCACACAACAGGCCAGCAGGGCGCCGGCAAGAATGTCGGTGGGCCAATGCGCCCCCAGGTACACCCGCGACAGGGCGATCGACAGCGCCGGCAGTACCGCCAGCAGCACCCAGGTCAGGCGCATGCGCGGCGGTTGGCTGCGTCCGGCCAGCACGGCCAGGACCAGGAAGAACGCAAAGGACGCCGAGCTGTGGCCGCTGGGCATGCTGTAGCTGGTGAGCGGGTCGCTCAGCACTTCCGGGCGCGCCCGGGCGAACAGCCATTTCAGCGAGCCGTTGCACAGCGCCGTACCGATCAGCGCCATGCCGGCGAACACCGCATGGCGCCACTGACGCATCAGCAGCAGCAAGCCGGTCAGCAACCCGCCGAGAAAGAACTGCGTCTTGAAGTCGCCCAGGCGGGTGACCACTACGATGGCACCATCCAGGGCCTGGCTGCGATGCTCCTGCACCAGGGTCATGATGCCCTGGTCGAATGCATGCAGGTATGGCCAGCCAAGAAACACGCCTGCCAGCGCCACCAGGCTCAGGCCGGCGATCAGCCGGGTGCCGTGGCGCTGGTCGCGCACGCTGCTGTTGAAACTCAGCCCCACCAGCACGGCCAGGCCGCCGGCGATGATACCGGCCTGCAGCCAGAAGCCCTCTGGCAGGGGCAGGCGGATCGCGGCGCCCGTGGCCCAACCCGGCAGCAGGTAGGCCACCGACCAGCCGGCAGCGGCCACCAGGCTGACGGCGATGAAGCGCGGCAGGGGCATGTCGAACATGCCGGCGACCATCGGCAGCATGGGCCGCAACGGACCGATGAAGCGACCGACCAGAAGACTGGCGATGCCGTAGCGCTGGAAGTAGCTCTCCGCGCTGCCGATCCATTCAGGATGATGGCGCAGTAGCGGCAGGCGCCGGATGCCTTGGTGGAAGTACTTGCCGATGGCATACGACAGCGCATCGCCCAGCAGCCCGCCGAGAAAGCCCAGCAGCAGGGTTTCGCCCAGGCCGAAGGTGCCACTGCCGGCCAGTACCGCCACGGCGAACAGCAGCACGGTGCCCGGCACGATGATGCCGGCGATGGCCAGGCATTCGATGCAGGCGATCAGGAAGATGGCCAGCCCAAGCCATTGGGGGTTGGCGCTGAGCCAGCCGGTGAGGCTGTCGAGCCATTGGCCCATAGATCAGTTTCCTTGTTCGAGGATGAAGAAATCCCGACCTTCGACCTGGCCCCGACGCAGCGGGTTCCGGGTGCAGAAGCGGGCGAATCGGGCGTCGACGAAGCGGTACGGCAGGTGCTCGTCGCGTCCCTGTGGGATGCCCAGGCGGGTGGTCTGGATCACCTGTGGAACGTCCAGGGCGCAGTCTTCGACATACAGTCGCTCGGCGTCGAAGCGGCGTGCGTCCCAGTCCGGCACCTTCAGGCCCAGGGCGCGGCACAGCAGGGTCTGCCCGGCGCACAGGCGCTCGGCGGGGCGCAGGTTGCCGCTGGCGTCGGGGTTGTTCAACTGCATCTGGGCCAGGCTGTCGTCGCCGGAAACGGCGTCGACCCAGGGGTAGGCCGACTTGATCAGCACGGCGTTGCCCGGGCCGTGGGCGCTGAAGTTCAGCGAATCGCCGCCACGGGCGTAGTACATGTAGATGTGCCCGCCGTCGAGGAACAGCGCCTTGCGCTTCTCGGTGTAGCCCAGCGACGCATGGCTGCCTTTGTCGCTCAAGCAGTAGGCCTCGGTCTCGATGATACGGGCGGCCAGCCACAGCCCGCCTTGGCGATGACGGATGACCTTGCCCAGCAGGGCCTGGGCGACGGTCAGGGCGTCGCGGTCGAAGAAGCTGTCGGGCAGCGCGCGGCTCGGGCAGGGGGCGGAATCGGGCATGCTGGCGGTTCGTGGAGGCGAAGGGCGGAATGATAGCAACGAAAGGCTTAATCGAGGCTGAACAGGATTGTAAGCATGTGTCGCTTGTCGCTGACGACTCGCAGGGGTCTACGCTTTGATTGAGTTTGGGTCAAACCCCACCCCAGCCAACGGACAGGCCCACGCGCCGTCTCCCTAAAAACGACCGCTAATCTCAGGCGCTTCCGATACCGTCGGTTACATCTTTCCTACATATTTCCCCTGCCTTCCTCTACCATCCGCCACCCGCTGCTGGGCGTACCGGAGCGGCGCAGTTATAATCAGCCGATTTCCCCTTTGCCAAGACACCGAGCCCATGACCGAGTCCGTTCTTGACTACATGACCCGCCTGGGTCGCGCCGCCCGCCAGGCCTCGCGGGTGATCGGCCGTGCCAGTACCGCGCAGAAGAACCGGGCCTTGCAGGCCGCTGCCGATGCCCTCGACGCATCCCGTGAAGCGCTGACGACCGCCAACGAGCGTGACCTGGCCGCTGGCCGCGCCAATGGCCTGGAGCCCGCGCTGCTGGACCGTCTGGCGCTCACCCCGGCGCGCATCGACGGCATGATCACCGGTTTGCGCCAAGTGGCCGCGCTGCCCGATCCGGTGGGTGCGATTCGCGACATGAGCTACCGTCCGTCGGGCATTCAGGTCGGCAAGATGCGTGTTCCGCTCGGGGTCATCGGCATCATCTACGAGTCGCGGCCGAACGTGACCATCGATGCCGCCAGCCTGTGCCTGAAGTCTGGTAACGCCACCATCCTGCGCGGCGGCTCCGAGGCCATCCATTCCAACCGCGCCATCGCCGTCTGCATCCAGCAGGGCCTGGCCGAAGCCGGCCTGCCGCCGGCCGTGGTGCAGGTGGTCGAGACCACCGACCGCGAGGCAGTCGGTGCACTGATCAGCATGCCCGAGTTCGTCGATGTCATCGTCCCGCGCGGCGGCCGTGGCCTGATCGAGCGCATCAGTCGCGACGCGCGGGTGCCGGTGATCAAGCACCTGGACGGCATCTGCCACGTCTACGTGGATGCCCATGCCGATCTGGAGAAAGCCGCGAACATCGCCTTCAACGCCAAGACCTACCGTTATGGCATCTGCGGCGCCATGGAAACCTTGCTGGTCGATGCCAGCGTCGCCGAGGCTTTCCTGCCGTCGATGGCGCGCCGCTTCGAAGAGAAGGGCGTGGAGTTGCGTGGCTGCGAGCGCACCTGCGCGATCATCACCGCCAAGCCGGCCAACGAAGACGACTGGCACACCGAGTACCTCGACGCGATCTTGTCCATTCGCGTGGTCGAGGGCTTGGAAGCGGCCATCGAGCACATCAACCACTACGGCTCGCACCACACCGATTCCATCGCCACGGAGCATCAGGGCAATGCCCGGCGCTTCATGGCCGAGGTGGATTCGGCCTCGGTCATGCTCAACGCGCCCACCTGCTTCGCCGACGGCTTCGAATACGGCCTGGGCGCGGAGATCGGCATTTCCACCGACAAGCTGCACGCTCGCGGCCCGGTCGGTCTCGAGGGGCTGACCTGCGAGAAGTACGTGGTGATCGGCGACGGCCAATTGCGCGGGTCGTGCTGAGTTGAGCAAGGCCACCGCAGTGCGGCGTATCGGTATCCTGGGCGGCACGTTCGACCCTGTGCACATCGGCCACTTGCGCAGCGCGCTGGAAGTGGCCGAGTTCATGGCCCTGGACGAACTGCGTTTGCTGCCCAACGCGCGCCCGCCGCACCGCCATACCCCGCAGGTGGCCGCCACCGATCGGCTGGCCATGGTGCGCGGCGCGGTGCAGGGCGTGGCGGGGTTGAGCGTCGATGCCCGCGAACTCGAACGCGACAAGCCGTCCTATACCATCGACACCCTGGAGTCGGTCCGGGCGGAGTTGAACCCGCACGATCAGCTGTACCTGGTGCTGGGCTGGGACGCCTTCTGCGGCCTGCCGGGCTGGCACCGCTGGGAAGAGTTGCTGCAACACTGTCACATCCTGGTGCTGCAGCGCCCGGATGCCGATGTCGAACCCCCCGACGAGCTGCGCAACCTACTGGCTGCGCGCTCGCAGAGCGATCCCACCGCCATGTCCGGCCCGGCGGGAAACATTTCGTTCGTCTGGCAGACGCCGCTTGCGGTGTCCGCCACGCAGATCCGACAGCTGCTGGCCAGCGGCAAGTCGGTTCGGTTTCTGGTGCCGGACGCCGTACTGGCCTACATCGAGGCGCACGGTCTGTACCGTGCGTCCCACTGAGGGGGCCGCAGGGCACCCCATTCAACGAGTTGAACGAGTTTTATATGACCAAGCAGAAAATCAATGGCGAAGAACTGGTCGAATTGACCAAAGCCGCGCTGGAAGACGTCAAGGCCCAGGACATCCAGGTCATCGACGTGCGCGACAAGCATAGCCTCACCGACTACATGATCATCGCCACCGGTACCTCCAACCGGCAGATCAACGCGATGCTGGAAAAGGTCCGCGAGGCGGTCAAGGCCAAGGGCGCCCAGCCGCTGGGCGAAGAAGGCAAGGGCGACAGCGATTGGGTGCTGCTGGACCTCAACGACGTCATCGTCCACATGATGACCGCCGCTGCGCGCCAGTTCTACGACCTGGAGCGCCTGTGGCTGGGCGCCGAACAGAGCCGCGCCGGTGACGGCAAGCACCACAGCCCGGAAAACGTACACGAGTATTCCGACAAGCTCCGGGACCGGGAATAAGCCCGCGCCATGCGTCTGCGTCTGATCGCGGTGGGCTCGCGCATGCCCAAGTGGGTGGAGGAAGGCTGGCACGAGTACGCCAAGCGCCTGCCCCAGGAGCTGTCGCTGGAGCTGGTGGAGATTGCGCTGAACACCCGCGGCAAGAACGCCGATGTCGCCCGCCTGATTCGTCAGGAGGGCGAAGCGATGCTGGCCAAGGTGCAACCGGGCGAGCGCATCGTCACCCTCGAAGTGCACGGCAAGCCGTGGAGCACCGAGCAACTGGCGGTCGAACTGGACCGCTGGCGCCTGGATTCGCGCACGGTCAACCTGATGGTGGGCGGTCCGGAAGGGCTGGCGCCGGAAGTCTGTGCCCGCGCCGAACAGCGCTGGTCGCTGTCGCCCCTGACCCTGCCGCACCCGCTGGTGCGGATACTCATCGGCGAACAGATCTATCGCGCCTGGACGGTGTTGTCCGGGCACCCTTACCACAAATGATCGCGTAAGCCTGTCCGATGCCGCAGCAGATCCGCCTCAAGGACCACGAGAAAGACGCCCGTCTGGTGCGCAACCGCGTCGTGGTCGGTGCGGTGGCCATCATGCTGCTGGTCGCCGTGCTGATCGCGCGTCTGTATTACCTGCAGATCATCCAGTACGACTATCACTCCACACTGTCGGAAAACAACCGGGTGCACGTGCAGCCGATTCCGCCGACCCGTGGGCTGATCTTCGACCGCAACGGGGTGATCGTCGCCGACAACCGGCCCAGCTTCAGCCTGACCATGACCCGCGAGCGGGCGGGGCAGTGGCAGACGGTGCTCGACACCATCATCGAAGTACTGGAGCTGACCGAGGACGACCGCGCGCTGTTCGAGAAGCGCATGAAGCAGGGGCGACGCCCGTTCGAGCCGGTGCCGATCCTCTTCGAGCTCAACGAAGACCAGATCGCCCGGGTGGCGGTGAACCAGTTCCGCCTGCCGGGCGTGGAAGTGGTGGCGCAGTTGGTACGTCACTACCCGCAGGGTGCGCACTTCGCCCACTCGGTGGGCTATGTGGGGCGGATCAACGAGAAAGAGCTCAAGTCGCTCGACCCGGTCAACTACAGCGGCACCCACCACATCGGCAAGACCGGCATCGAGCGCTTCTACGAAGACCAGTTGCACGGTCAGGTGGGGTACGAGGAAGTCGAGACCAATGCCCGGGGCCGGGTGCTGCGGGTGCTCAAGCGCACCGATCCGATTCCGGGCAAGGACATTGTCCTGAGCCTGGACATCAAGTTGCAGGAAGCGGCTGAACAAGCCCTGGGCGGGCGTCGTGGCGCCATCGTCGCCCTCGATCCGCGCACGGGCGAAGTGCTGGCGATGGTCAGCCAGCCGAGCTTCGATCCCAACCTGTTCGTCACCGGCATCAGCTTCAAGGCCTATGCCGAGCTGCGCGATTCGATCGATCGGCCGCTGTTCAACCGCGTGCTGCGCGGACTCTACCCGCCCGGCTCGACCATCAAGCCGGCGGTGGCCATCGCGGGTCTGGACAGTGGCGTGGTCAATGCCAGCAGCCGGGTGTTCGATCCCGGCTACTACCAACTGCCCAACTACGACCACAAGTACCGCAACTGGAACCGCACCGGTGACGGCTGGGTGGACCTGGACGTGGCGATCATGCGTTCCAACGACACGTATTTCTACGATCTGGCGCACAAGATGGGCATCGACCGCCTTTCGGCCTACATGAACAAGTTCGGTATCGGCCAGAAAGTCTCGCTGGACATGTTCGAGGAGTCGCCCGGGCTGATGCCGTCGCGCGAATGGAAGCGCGCCACCCGCCGCCAAGCCTGGTTCCCGGGTGAAACGTTGATCCTCGGCATTGGCCAGGGCTATATGCAGGCCACGCCGCTGCAATTGGCCCAGGCCACCGCACTGATCGCCAACAAGGGCAAGTGGAACCGGCCGCACCTGGCCAAGACCATCGAAGGTCAGCCGCCGGTGGACGACAACCCGATGGCCGACATCGTGCTGCGCGACAAGAACGACTGGGCGCGCGTTACCCATGGCATGGAGCAGGTGATGCACGGCGCCCGCGGCACCGCGCGCAAGGCCGCGCTCGGCTCGCCCTATCGCATCGCAGGCAAGAGCGGCACCGCGCAGGTGGTGGCGATCAAGCAGGGTGAGAAGTACGACCGCAACAAACTCCAGGAGCGTCACCGCGACCACGCGCTGTTCGTCGCCTTCGCCCCGGCCGAGGCCCCGAAGATCGTAGTGTCGGTGATGGTCGAGAACGGCGAGTCCGGCTCGGGTGTCGCTGCCCCCGTGGTGCGCCAGGTCATGGACGCCTGGTTGCTCGACGAGAACGGCCAGCTCAAGCCTGAGTTCGGCACCGCCACCGCCACTGTCGCCCAGGAACCGGCCCCGTGAAGAACAATTTCGATCGCATGCTCTCCAGCGAGGACGTGATGCGCAGGCGCGCCAGCTTTCTACAGCGCATCCATATCGACGGCCCGCTGCTGCTCATCCTGCTGACCCTGGCCGCCGGCAGCCTGTTCGTCCTGTATTCGGCCAGCGGCAAGAACTGGGACCTGCTGATGAAGCAGGCCACCTCGTTCGGCATCGGCCTGGTCTCGATGTTCGTCATCGCCCAGCTCGAACCGCGCTTCATGGCGCGCTGGGTGCCCTTGGCCTACGTGGTCGGGGTGCTGCTGCTGGTGGTGGTGGACGTCATGGGGCACAACGCCATGGGCGCCACGCGCTGGATCAACATCCCCGGGGTGATTCGCTTCCAGCCCTCGGAATTCATGAAGATCATCATGCCGGCGACCATCGCCTGGTACCTGTCCAAGCGCACCTTGCCGCCGCACCTCAAGCATGTGGCCATCAGCCTGGTGTTGATCGGCATGCCGTTCATCCTCATCGTGCGCCAGCCGGACCTGGGCACTGCGCTGCTGATTCTCGCCTCGGGCGCCTTCGTGCTGTTCATGGGCGGCCTGCGCTGGCGCTGGATCGTCAGCGTGGTGGCGGCGGCGGTGCCGGTGGCCGTGGCGATGTGGTTCTTCGTCATGCACGACTACCAGAAACAGCGGGTGCTGACCTTCCTCGACCCGGAAAGCGACCCGCTGGGCACCGGCTGGAACATCATCCAGTCCAAGGCGGCGATCGGTTCGGGCGGCGTGTTCGGCAAGGGCTGGCTGCTGGGCACTCAGTCGCACCTGGACTTCCTGCCGGAAAGCCACACCGACTTCATCATCGCCGTGCTCGGCGAGGAGTTCGGGCTGGTGGGCATCTGCCTGTTGCTGATCATTTATCTGCTGTTGATCGGTCGCGGCCTGGTCATCACCGCGCAGGCGCAGACCCTGTTCGGCAAGCTGCTGGCCGGCAGCCTGACCATGACATTCTTCGTTTACGTCTTCGTCAATATCGGTATGGTGAGCGGTCTGTTGCCGGTGGTGGGGGTGCCGTTGCCCTTCATCAGTTACGGCGGAACTTCGTTGGTGACGCTGCTGTCAGCGTTTGGCGTTCTGATGTCGATCCATACGCACCGAAAATGGATCGCCCAGGTTTGAATAAGGTGAACAATCACATGCAAGCAGTGCGTAGTTGGGCGGCCCGTTGTATGCCGTGGATCGGCGCGGTGGGGTTGCTCGGCGCTGTCCAGCAGGCCGATGCCGGCGATTACGACGGCTCACCCCAGGTGGCCGAGTTCGTCGGCGAGATGGTCCGCGATTACGGGTTCGCCAGCGAGCAACTGACGGCGGTGTTCCACGAGGTGCAGCGCAAGCAGGCGATCCTCGATGCGATTTCGCGGCCGGCCGAGCGGGTCAAGCCGTGGAAAGACTATCGGCCGATGTTCATCAGCGATGCGCGCATCGCCCGTGGCGTGGACTTCTGGCGCCAGCACGAGGCGGTGCTGGCGCGTGCCGAGCAGGAATACGGCGTGCCGGCCCAGTACATCGTGTCGATCATCGGTGTAGAGACATTCTTCGGCCGCAATACCGGTAATTACCGGGTGATCGATGCGCTGTCGACGCTGGGCTTCGACTACCCGCCGCGCGCCGACTTCTTCCGCAAGGAACTGCGCGAGTTCCTCCTGCTGGCCCGCGAGGAACAGCTCGATCCGCTCACCCTCAAGGGTTCCTACGCCGGGGCCATGGGCTTGCCGCAGTTCATGCCAAGCAGTTTCCGCAACTACGCGGTGGACTTCGACCACGATGGCCACATCAATATCTGGACCAACCCGGACGATGCCATCGGCAGCGTGGCCAGCTACTTCAAGCGTCACGGCTGGGTGGCCGGGGAACCGGTGGTCAGCCGCGCCGAGGTAAGCGGGCCACGGGTCGACGAAGGGGTGACCCAGGGCATCGAACCGGTCAAGACGGTCGGGGAGTTGCGGGCGTTGGGCTGGTCGAGTCATGATGCGCTGCGCGACGATCAGCCGGTCACCGCCTTCCGACTCGAAGGCGACAACGGCCCGGAATACTGGATGGGCCTGAAGAATTTCTACGCGATCACGCGTTACAACCGCAGCGTGATGTATGCCATGGCGGTGCATCAGCTGTCGCAACAGCTGGTCCAGGCACGGGGCGTCAAGTAATGCGCGAATTGTTCAAAGCCAACACCCTCAAGCTGCTGAGCTGCGCCGCCATCGGCGTGCTACTGGTCAGCTGTTCGTCCAGTCGTCCAACGCCCACCAAGTCGAGCGGCACGGCCGTGCGCTCGCAGCCGGGCCTGGACATCAACCGGGCGCACAAGGACGGCGCGCCGTGGTGGGACGTGGACGTCAACAAGATTCCGGACGCCACGCCGACCGTTCACACGGGCGCCTACAAGGCCAACCCCTACACCGTGCTGGGCAAGACCTACTACCCGATGCAGGACGCGCGCAGCTATCGCGCCGAGGGTACGGCGTCCTGGTACGGCACCAAGTTCCATGGCCAGAATACCGCCAACGGCGAGCTGTACGACCTGTACGGCATGAGCGCGGCGCACAAGACCCTGCCGCTGCCGGCCTACGTGCGCGTCACCAACCTGGCCAACGGTCGCAGCGTGATCCTGCGGGTCAACGACCGCGGCCCGTTCTATTCCGACCGCATCATCGACCTGTCCTACGCCGCAGCGAAAAAGCTCGGTTACGCCGAAACCGGCACCGCCCACGTGCGCGTGGAGGGTATCGACCCGCAGCAGTGGTGGGCGCAGAAGGGCCAGCGTCCACCGCTGATGCTCAAGGAACCGCAGGTCGCCCAGGCCCAGCCGGTCCCGGCCAGCACCGGCCGCGTCGAGCAGTGGACGCCTCCGCCGCAGCAGCACGCCGCGCCCGTGGTCCCGGTTCAGGTGGGCGGCAACAGCGTGCCCGGCAATCGCGGCGGCAGCTTCCTGCAGGTCGGCGCCTTCGCCAACCCGGATGCCGCCGAATTGCTGCGTTCGAAACTGAGCACCATGGTCAGCGCCCCGGTCTTCATCAGTTCCATCGTGCGCAACCAGCAGACCCTGCACCGCGTACGCTTGGGTCCGATCAGCAGCCAGGGTGAAATCCAGCAGGCCCAGGACAGCATTCGCCTGGCGAACCTGGGCCAGGCCAAGGTCGTCACGGACTGAGCCACGCGCCTGCGGCGCGTGGCCAGCGACAAGTTGAAAGCTGCAAGCTGCAAGAGGAGCTGTCCATGCGTACCGCTTGTTCTTGCAGCTTGAAGCTTGAAGCTTGCAGCTTGTAACTCACCGCTTCGCGCTTGTTCATGAATTGCCGAGGCATGCCATGTACAATGGCGGTTTTTGCCCCTTTGGGGCAGGGCTGCATGTCAGCCTGGAAATACACTGAAACGCCGCGGTTGTCCTGCGGAACATCAGACCATTAGCGATCTACGAGAGACGGATGAACATCACCAACCTTGCCAAACGCCTTTGCCTGCCCGTACTGCTGATGATCATGCCCGCTGCCTTCGCAGCCGAGCAGATGATGCCGGCACCTCCGCAACTGGCAGCCAAGTCCTACGTACTGATGGACGCGTCCAGCGGCAACGTGCTGGTCGAGAACAACGGCGACGAGCGCCTGCCGCCGGCCAGCCTGACCAAACTGATGACCGCCTACATCGCCACCCTCGACATTCGTCGCGGGCAGATCGGCGAGAACGACCCGGTGACCGTCAGCGAGAACGCCTGGCGCACCGGTGGCTCGCGCATGTTCATCAAGGTCGGTAGCCAGGTGACCGTCAGCGACCTGCTGCACGGCATCATCATCCAGTCCGGCAACGACGCCTCGGTCGCCCTGTCCGAGCACATCGCCGGCAGCGAAGACGCGTTCGCCGACATGATGAACAAGACCGCTGCCGACCTGGGCATGTCCAATTCGCACTTCATGAACCCCACCGGCCTGCCGAACCCGGAGCACTATTCGTCGGCGCACGACATGGCCCTGCTGGCGCGCGCGATCATCAACGAAGATCCGGCCCACTACGCCATCTACTCGCAGAAAGAGTTCTTCTGGAACAACATCAAGCAGCCCAACCGCAACCTGCTGCTGTGGCGTGACAAGACCGTCGACGGTCTGAAGACCGGCCACACCGAGGAGGCCGGTTACTGCATGGTGGCGTCGGCCGTGCGTGATGGTCAGCGCCTGATCGCCGTGGTGTTCGGCACCAACAGCGAGCAGTCCCGCGCTGCCGAAACCCAGAAGCTGCTGACCTACGGCTTCCGCTTCTTCGAAACCCAGACCTTCTACCAGAAGGGTGTCGAGCTGAGCCAGGCCCCGGTCTGGAAAGGCGCTACCGGCCAGGTCAAGGCGGGTCTGGCCAACGACCTGACCATGACCATGCCCAAGGGCCAGCTCAAGCGTCTGCAAGCGTCGATGACCATGAATCCGCAACTGACTGCGCCTATCGCCAAAGGCGAGGTGATCGGTAAAGTGGAAGTCAAACTGGATGACAAAGTGGTGCAGACGACCGACCTGATCGCCCTTGATGGCGTCGAGGAAGGTGGTTTCTTCCGTCGTATGTGGGATAGCATCCGCCTGTTCTTCTACGGTTTGTTCAACTGATACGTGACCTGCCATGCCCCCGAGCCATCACGCCGGGGGCATCGTTGTTGCCACGCCTTACGAGGGCGTTTGCGCCATGAGCGAAGCTGACGTCAAGTCGCACAAAATCGAGTTTCCCTGCCAGGACTATCCGATCAAGGTGATCGGCGATACCGGTGTCGGTTTCCGTGACACCGTGATCGAGATCCTCAGCAAACATGCAAAAGTCGACCTGAGCACCCTGGCCGAGCGCCAGAGCAAGGAAGGCAAGTACACCACCGTGCAGCTGCATATCGTCGCCGAAAGCGAAGACCAGTTGCAGGACATCAACAGCGCCCTGCGTGCCACCGGCATCGTGAAAATGGTGCTGTGATGCCCGGATGCCTGGGCTTCCGCGAGCTTGGCCTGCAGCCGTACGAACCGGTACTGGAGGCCATGCGTCGCTTCACCGGACAGCGCACTGCGCAGACGCCCGATGAAGTCTGGCTGGTCGAGCACCTGCCGGTGTTCACCCAAGGCCAGGCCGGCAAGCCCGAGCACCTGATGCTGCCTGGGGACATCCCGGTGGTGCAGACCGAACGCGGTGGACAGGTGACCTACCATGGCCCCGGTCAACTGGTGGCTTACCTGCTGCTGGATGTGCGTCGCCTGGGCATCGGTGTGCGCGAGCTGGTCAGTCGCATCGAAGCGAGTCTGGTCGCGCTACTGGCCAGTTACCAGGTCACGGCGGCGGCCAAGCCTGACGCCCCGGGCGTGTACGTCGACAACGCCAAGATCGCTTCGCTGGGGCTGCGCATCCGTAACGGCTGCGCGTTCCACGGCCTGGCGCTGAACGTCGACATGGACCTGGCGCCCTTTCGCCGAATCAACCCCTGCGGGTATGCGGGGCTGGCCATGACCCAGCTGCGCGACCACACAGGCCCGATCGAACTCGACGAGGTCAGGACGAGGCTGCGCGAACAGCTGGTCAGGCACCTCGACTACGCTGAGCAGACGACCCTCACGGGCGGAATCGACTGAATATGACTACTGTGCAAGAAGCCGTGCCGAATCTGATCGCGACGCAAGACGTCACGCCCCGCCCTGCGCCCAAGAAAGTCGAGGCTGGGGTCAAGCTGCGCGGCGCCGAGAAGGTGGCACGCATCCCGGTGAAGATCATCCCCACCGACGAGCTGCCGAAGAAACCCGACTGGATTCGCGTGCGCATCCCGGTGTCTCCGGAAGTCGACCGCATCAAGCAACTGCTGCGCAAGCACAAGCTGCACAGCGTCTGTGAAGAGGCGTCCTGCCCGAACCTGGGCGAATGCTTCTCCGGCGGCACGGCCACCTTCATGATCATGGGTGATATCTGCACCCGTCGCTGCCCGTTCTGCGACGTCGGCCACGGTCGTCCCAAGCCGCTGGACCTGGACGAGCCGAAGAACCTGGCCGTGGCCATCGCCGACCTGCGCCTGAAGTACGTAGTGATCACCTCGGTGGACCGCGATGACCTGCGTGACGGCGGCGCCCAGCACTTCGCCGACTGCATCCGCGAGATCCGCGCCTTGTCGCCCGGCGTGCAACTCGAAACCCTGGTGCCGGACTACCGCGGTCGTATGGATGTGGCGCTGGAAATCACCGCGCAGACTCCGCCGGACGTGTTCAACCACAACCTGGAAACCGTGCCGCGCCTGTACAAGGCGGCGCGTCCGGGTTCGGACTACGACTGGTCGCTGGACCTGCTGCAGAAGTTCAAGCAGATGGTGCCGCATGTGCCGACCAAATCGGGCTTGATGCTGGGCCTGGGCGAGACCGACGAAGAGGTCATCGAGGTGATGCAGCGCATGCGCGAGCACGAGATCGACATGCTCACCCTTGGCCAGTACCTGCAGCCGTCGCGCAGCCACCTGCCGGTGCAACGCTTCGTGCACCCGGACACCTTCGCCTGGTTCGCCGAGGAAGGCTACAAGATGGGCTTCAAGAATGTCGCCTCCGGCCCGCTGGTGCGCTCCTCGTACCACGCCGACCAGCAGGCCCACGAAGCCAAGATCAAGCTCTGAGTCGGGGCGTGTCGAACATGCCGATGTACGCTGCCAAGCGTCATCGGCATTTTTTTTGCGGCAAGCAGTGAGCGTGGTGGAGGTGCAAGGTGGAGCGCGTTGGAACAGCTGCAATAGGGTTGCCGAAGGCCTTGGTGCCAGGGGCGCGGTTTGCCATAGTGGCACCGGCGGGACCGGCGCGGGTGGATGTGGGCACGGTCACGCAATGGTTCGAGCGCCGCGGATACGAGTGCCGGATCTATCCGGGGGTGTTGCAGGCGCAGGGGTATCTGGCAGGGAGCGATGAGCAGCGCCTGCGCGATCTGCACGACGCCTTTGCCGATCCGCAGATCGACGCGATTCTGTGCATGCGTGGTGGCTACGGCAGCATGCGGCTGCTTGACCGGTTGGATTTCTCGCTGATTCGCCAGCATCCGAAACCCTTGATCGGTTATAGCGATATCACTGCCTTGCACACGGCCATTGCGCGGCATGCCGGGTTCGTCAGCTTCCACGGCGGTATGCTCAATGCTGATCTGCTCGGGGACAAGCGCGAGCCTACGGTGAGTTCGCTGTTCGCGCAGTTGAGTGGGCAGGTGGGTTGCGGCGATGTGATTGCGCATCCGCAGGACTTCGCGTTGACCACCGTGGTGCCCGGTGCAGCCAGCGGGCGTCTGGTCGGCGGCAACCTGTCGATGCTTGGCGCGACGCTGGGCACATCGGCGCAGATCGAGACCCACGACAGCATCCTGTTCATCGAGGACGTCAACGAGCCGCTGTACCGGGTGGATCGGTTGCTCACCCAGCTGCGCCTGGCGGGCAGACTGAAGGGGGTCAAGGGCGTGCTGGTGGGCGACTTCGCCGGTATTACTGTAGCGTCGATGCAGCCGTTGTTGCGCGATATCTTCGGCCCCTTGCAGGTGCCCGTGCTGGCGGGATGGCGCAGCGGGCATTGCGACCCGAATGTGTGTCTACCGTTGGGCGCGCGCGTGCGGCTGGACAGCGACGCGCAGACGTTGACGCTGGAACAGCCGTTGTTCAGCGCCTAGCCCTTGGGGAAGCGGCCTTGTGCCGCGATTGGGGCGCGCCGCAGTCCCACGGTTTTCAGCCTGGCCGCTGCCATCGTCGGGACCGCTCTGCGGTCCAATCGCGGCGCAAGGCCGCTCCCACAAGTTGGCCGGTGTAGGCTCAGACAGCTCGCACGCTCTCGTGGGAGCGGCCTCGTGTCGCGATTGGAGCGCGCCGCAATCCCACGGTTTTCAGCTTTGCCGCTCGAGCTGCGCCCTTAGCGCAGGCTCTCCAGCAGCTTGTGCGTCGGGTAACCATCGGCCGGCCAGCCCAGGCCCTGCTGAGCCGTGCGAATTGCCTTGCGGGTATTGGCGCCGATGATGCCGTCGGCGTTGCCAGCGTCGTGTCCGCGGGCGTTGAGCAGGTTCTGCAACTCGACCCGCTCGCTGCGGCTCAACGGCAGATCGTCCTTCGGCCAGGCCCCGGCGATGAAACCCCAGCCGGAGAAGCGGTCGCCCAGCAGGCTCACGGCCAGCGCATAGGACGAGGAGTTGTTGTACTTGAGGATCGCGCGGAAGTTGTCCAGCACCAGGAAGGCTGGGCCGCGCGCGCCCGCTGGCAACAGGAGTGCCGCCGACAGCGAGTTGCTACCCGCAGGCAGTTGCGTGCCGGTGGGCAGCTTCACACCCAGGCTCAGCCATTCACTGACCGGCTTGCGCTGGGCACCGTCGGCCAGCCAGTAATCGAAGCCGGCCGGTACCTGGACCTCGAAACCCCACGGCTGCCCGCGCTTCCAGCCTGAGCTTTGCAGGTAGTGCGCAGTGGAGGCCAGGGCGTCCGGCGTGCTGTTCCAGATGTCGCGGCGACCATCGCCGTCGAAATCCACCGCATGGGTGTTGTAGGTGGTGGGGATGAACTGGGTCTGGCCCATGGCGCCGGCCCAGGAGCCGCGCATGGCTTCAGGCTGAATGTCACCGTTCTGCAGGATCTGCAGGGCCGCGATGAGCTGGTCCTGGGCAAAAGTCGGGCGGCGGCCTTCGTAGGCCAGGGTGGCCAGCGAGCGGATCACCGATTTGTTGCCCTGGAACTGACCGAAGTTGCTTTCCATACCCCACACCGCCACCAGCACCTGGCGATCGACGCCGTAGCGTTGCTCGATGCGTGAGAGCAACTCGGCATTCTGCTCCAGCAGTTTCTTGCCGTTGCGCACCCGCAGCGGCGACAGCGCGCTGTCGAGGTATTCCCAGACCGGGCGGCTGAATTCCGGCTGGCTGCGATCGGCCTTGATCACGTCCATGTCCGGCGTGACACCGAGGAATGCGCGGTCGAAGGTGGCCGCGCTGATGCCGGCTTGCAAGGCCTGCTGACGGAAGCCCGCCTGCCACTGGGCGAAGGTCTGCAGCGGCTGGATATCGCCGTTGCTGTCGGCGCTGTTGGCCGGAAGGCTGACGTTGGCAGTGGGTTGGGCTGGAGCCAAGGGCAGGGCGTCGGCGGCGGTAGGTTTTTCCGCGCAGGCGACGAGCAGGATGAAGCTGGAGGCCGCGATCAGCTGGCGGGACTGCCAGCGCTGGGGAAGACTGAAGGACATGCACAGATCCAGTTTTGCAGTTCAGGTGCCGACCATATCATGCCTGCAGCTTTTTCAGGCGGCCAGAAAGCAAGAAGCCTCCCAATCTCTCGATTGGAAGGCTTCGCGGCGGTAGCTGCCTTTGCCCTTTTCCGGTCGTTCCTGGCGGCAGCGGAACAGGGGTTGGGCGATGATCGACTTGGCCTTGTTGGGGCCGTGCTTTTTCGGCTTCTTGCTCATGGCGGATTCCCGTTAGGGTGACGTTCGAGGGGCGACTGTACGGGGCGCTGAGGGGCAGGGCCAATTGAATCTGTTTATGGTCGCGGACCTGCGTGCGCTGCGGCGAAAGCACGCAGCCCCGTGATCACTGCGACGGCAGGCCAATGCGCTGGCCCGCCATCAGCAGCACCAGCCGCGCCAGGCTGGTCCACGGCGAGCCCTCGGCCTGACCCTTGATCTGTGCATCGATGCGCTGGGCGTCCTGCAACAGTTGAGTCCAACGCTGCGCCGAGAGCCGCTGCAAGGCCTTGCTCACCAGTGGTCGACGCTTGTCCCACACCGGTGGCCTGGCCTGGCTGAAGGCTTTGTCCAGCGGCACGCCCTGGCTGAATTGCTGGGCCAAGCCGGCCAGCAGGCGCAGTTCGCGGGCCAAGGCCCAGAGAATGACCGGCGGTTCCACGCCCTCGCCACGCAGCCCTTCGAGCATGCGCAGGGCGTGCGCCGCTTCGCCATTGAGGATGGCATCGACCAGGCCGAAGACATCGAAGCGGGCGCTGTCGGCGACGGCGGCTTGCACCGTCTCGACGGTGATCTGATTGCCGTCGGCCAGCAGCTTGAGCTTCTCGATTTCCTGGGCTGCGGCCAGCAGGTTGCCTTCCACCCGCGCAGCGATCAGGTCGAGCGCATCGCGCTGCGCCGACAGGCCGGCCTGGGACAGGCGCTGGTTGATCCACTGCGGCAACTGTTGGGCGTCCACCGGCCAGATCTGGATGAACTGGCACTGTTCACCGTCGATCAGCGCCTTGCCCCACTTGGTCTTCTGCGCGCTGCCGTCGAGCTTGGGCAGGCTGACCAGCAGCAGGGTGTCGTCGGCGGGCCGGGCGCAGTACTCCATCAGCGCGGCGGCGCCCTTGTCACCAGGCTTGCCCGACGGCAGGCGCAATTCGAGCAGCCGTCGCTGGGCGAATAGCGACAGGCTGGCACCGGCCTGCAGCAGGCTGCCCCAGTCGAAATTGGCGTCGGCGCTGAACACCTGGCGTTCGTCGAAGCCTTGCTGGCGCGCGGCCGTGCGGATGGCGTCAGCGGCCTCCTGGCACAGCAGCGGGTCGTCGCCGCTGACCACGTAGACCGGCGCCAGCGTGCCTTGCAGGTGCTTGTTGAGTTGGGCGGGAGAAAGCTTCATGGCGGGGCAGGGGCACCGCAGGTGCCCCATTGAGCCTCAGTTGGCCGGGACTTCCATCGGCGATTGCTGGGGCGTGTTGTCCTGCACACGCTGGGCTTCGCGCAACGCTTCGGCTTCGGCGCGGGCGCGCTCGTCGGCTTTTTGCTGGAGGTCGGCCAGTTGCGCCGGGGTGAGCTGCTGCAGGCGAACCATCATGCCCTGGACCAGTTCGCGGCGCAGTTCCTTGCGGATCTGACCGGATTCCTGGGTGGAGCCGGCGATGTTGTTGCCGTCGTAGACGTAGTCCTTGCGCACTTCCAGTTTGTCTTCCAGCAGCACGGTGTCGTTATGACCCTGCACCACGTAGTTGAGCACGGTGGTCAGCTCGTACTCCGCCGAGCGGCTACCGCCGGTGTAGGTGGCGGCGCGCTGGGATTCCTGCTCGTTGGTCAGCACCAGCTTGTAGGGTGCCCCGCTGTAGACCTTGACGCCGCTGCTCTGCAGCGACTGGCGCAGTTGTTTGACGGTGTCGCCGTAGGCGTTGCGCGCACCCAGGTCCAGCTCCTTGAAAGCCAGTTCGTTGGTGCCGGTACCGCGCAGCTGGAAACCGCAGGCGCCCAGCGCAGCGGCCAGGCCAATTACCAGCAGATTGCGTTTGATCATGGTGTAGCTCCCTTTTGGGCCTGTTGCGCCCGCCCCGTCGCCAGGGCGGGCTTGCCATCAGTTGGCGACGATGTTGACCAGCTTGCCCGGTACCACGATGACCTTGCGGATGGTCAGGCCATCGAGGAAGCGCAGGACGTTCTCGTTGTTGCGGGCGGCGTGTTCGATGTCTTCGCGGCTGGCAGTGGCCGGCATTTCCACCTGGCCGCGCAGCTTGCCGTTGACCTGCACCACCAGGGTGAGGCTGTCCTGCACCAAGGCGCTCTCGTCGACGGTTGGCCAGACGGCATCGATGACCGGCTGGGCATGGCCCAGGGCCTGCCACAGGACGTGCGAGAGGTGCGGCGTGATCGGTGCCAGCAGTAGTGTCACCGCTTCCAGGCCCTCGTGCAGCAGTGCACGGTCCTGCGCGGTGGCCTGCGGCGCTTTCTCCAGCACGTTCATCAGCGTCATCACCTGGGCGATGGCGGTGTTGAACTTGTGGAACTGGCCTACGTCGGTGCTCGCTTGCTTGATCGCCGCGTGGATGGCGCGGCGAATGACCTTCTGCGCATCGTCCAGCGCGGCGATGTCGAGGCTGCCCGGCAAACCTTGGGCGACATGGCCCTGGGCCAGACGCCAGACCCGGCGCAGGAAGCGGCTGGCGCCTTCGACGCCGGAGTCGGACCATTCCAGGCTCATGTCGGGTGGCGAGGCGAACATCATGAACAGGCGGCAGGTGTCGGCGCCGTAGGCGTCGATCATGGCCTGCGGGTCAACGCCATTGTTCTTCGACTTGGACATCTTCTCGGTGCCGCCGATTTCCACCGGCAGGCCATCGGTCTTCAGGCGTGCGCCGATGATCTTGGCCTTGGCATCGCGCTCGACTTCGACGTCGGCGGGATTGAACCAGTCCTTGCCACCGTTGCTGGCCACGCGGAAGTAGGTCTCGGCGACCACCATGCCTTGGGTCAGCAGGTTCTTGAACGGCTCGTTGGAGGTGACCAGGCCCTCGTCGCGCATCAGCTTGTGGAAGAAGCGCGCGTACAGCAGGTGCAGGATGGCGTGTTCGATACCGCCGATGTACTGATCGACCGGCAGCCAGTGGTTGGCCGCTTTCGGGTCGACCAGGCCTTGGTCGTAGTGCGGCGAGGCGTAGCGGGCGAAGTACCAGGACGACTCGACGAAAGTGTCCATGGTGTCGGTTTCACGCTTGGCCGGGCTGCCGCATTTCGGGCAGGTGCACGCGTAGAACTCGGGCAGGCGCGCCAGCGGCGAGCCGGCGCCGTCCGGCACCACGTCTTCGGGCAGGCGCACCGGCAGTTGGTCTTCCGGCACGGGCACGTCGCCGCAGGACGGGCAATGGATGATCGGGATCGGGCAGCCCCAGTAGCGCTGGCGGCTGATGCCCCAGTCGCGCAGGCGGAACTGGGTACGCGATTTGCCGAGTTCCTTGCGGATCAGGGCCGCTTCGATGGCGTCGAACGCGCCGGCGAAGTCCAGGCCGTCGAACTCGCCGGAGTTGATCAGCACACCGTGCTCACCGTAGGCGGCGTTCCATTCGGCGCCGACGTCATCACCGGCGCTGGTGCGCACCACTGCCTTGACCGGCAACTGGTACTTGCGGGCGAATTCGAAGTCGCGCTCGTCGTGTGCCGGGACAGCCATCACCGCGCCGTCGCCGTAGTGCATCAGCACGTAGTTGGCGACCCATACCGGCAGCTTCTCGCCGGTCAGTGGATGCTCGACCCGCAGGGAAGTGGCCATGCCCTTCTTCTCCTGGGTGGCCATGTCGGCCTCGGCGACGCTGCCGCTCTTGCACTCGTCGATGAACGCCTGCAGCGCCGGATTGCCCTGGGCGGCCTGGGTGGCCAGCGGGTGCTCGGCGGCGACGGCGACATAGGTGGCGCCCATCAGGGTATCGGGGCGGGTGGTGAAGACTTTCAGTGCACCGGACTGGCCGATGCTGGCCTGGTCGTAGGGGAACTGCACTTCCATGCCGCGCGACTTGCCGATCCAGTTGCGCTGCATGGTCTTGACCTGCTCGGGCCAGCCCGGCAGTTCGTCGAGGCTTTCCAGCAGTTCGTCGGCGTAGTCGGTGATGCGGAAGTAGTACATCGGGATTTCGCGCTTCTCGATCAGCGCGCCCGAACGCCAGCCGCGGCCGTCGATGACTTGCTCGTTGGCCAGCACGGTCTGGTCGGCCGGGTCCCAGTTCACGGTCCCGTTCTTGCGGTAGATCACGCCTTTTTCGAACAGGCGGGTGAACAGCCACTGCTCCCAGCGGTAGTAGTCCGGCTTGCAGGTGGTGACCTCACGCGACCAGTCGATGGCCAGGCCCAGGCTCTTGAGCTGGGTCTTCATGTAATCGATGTTTTCGTAGGTCCACTTGGCCGGCGCGACGTTGTTCTTCATCGCCGCGTTTTCCGCCGGCATGCCAAAGGCGTCCCAACCCATCGGTTGCAGGACGTTCTTGCCCAGCATGCGCTGGTAGCGGGCAATCACGTCGCCGATGGTGTAGTTGCGCACGTGGCCCATGTGTAGCTTGCCGCTCGGGTACGGGAACATCGACAGGCAGTAGTAGGTGTCCTGGCCTGGCTGTTCGGTCACAGCGAACGATTGTTGCTCGTCCCAGAAAGACTGGGCGGCGGCTTCGATATCACGGGGCTGGTATTGTTCGTGCATGGCTACTTTTAATGAGAGAGGGAGACCTTGTTTCCAGGCAGCGCAACCTCGCTGCGTCCGGCACTCCGGTGGCGGTGAGAGTGAACGGCCTAGCATACATGAGCGCCGCGCGTTCGGGGAAACGCTGAATGCGATTGGCGCGGCGCGCTCCGTTTGTCGCGACGGGCAGCTGCTTTGCGCAGCGCCGCTAAGCTGTTCGGAGGGGGAAGATATTCTGACCTTCAATGAGGTGAACGATGGGAGAGTCGCAGCTAACCGCAATCAAACCCGAGCTCTATGAGCGCCTGATCGACCGGCTGGGCCTGGCCTTGGAAGTGGCCAGGACATCCGCCGGCTTGCGTGATGAAATACCCGCCGAACTGGAACTGCGAGACCTCAGCCCGGCGGAGTTCCGGGTGATCAAGGCCTATCTGGACCGCCTTCCCGAGCACCGCTCCGCCCGCGCTGGCAGCGGTGCGTCGGCAGACGCCGGGCGCGGCAAGATCGTCTGGCTCAAGGATCGAAAGCGCCCCGCGTCGGTGTCCGGGTCCAGGAAGCAAACGGCCCGCTAGTGGGCCTGCACCGGTGATTTGGCCACCTTGGCGATCGGGGCCGGGCACTTGTTGCCCGGCCCCGTTGCTTTTAGGCTGCACGCCTTGCCGGAGGTGTGCATGCCGATTCGATTCTTCATCAAACAATGGTTGATGCCGCCAGGGCTGCTGCTGTTGCTGCTCGTGGCCGGCTGGTGGTTGCGCAGACGCCGGCCACGGGTGGCGGCGTTGTGTTTCGCCCTCGGACTGGGTGGGTTGTGGCTGATGAGCCTGCCGCTGGTGGTGCAGGAGTCGGCCCGAGTGCTGGAGACCGAGGCGCCGCTGGCGCCGCAGGAGTGGGCAACGCTGTCCCGGCGCGCCGATGCCATCGTCATTCTCGGTGCCGGGCGTGAACGTGGCGATCCGGCCTGGGGCGGTGACGATCAGCCCAGCCCTTCGGCGCTGGAGCGCATGCGTTACGCGGCGCAGTTGGCCAAGGCCTCGGGCCTGCCGGTGTTGACCAGTGGTGGACTGCACTACGGTACGCCGCCGAGCGAGGCGCAGTTGATGGCGCAGCGTCTGCAAGCCGATTTCGGCGTGAACGTGACCTGGAAGGAAGAGGCCAGTCGCACCACGTGGGAAAACGCCCGCTTCAGTGCCCAAGTGTTGCAACCGCTGGGCATCCGGCGCGTGGTCGTGGTGACCCAGGCCTGGCACATGCCGCGTTCGCGCTGGAGCTTCGAGCAGGTCGGGTTCGAGGTGGTACCGGCGCCAGTGGGCTTCCTTGGCGCCGATCACGCGCGGCCATTCGCCGGGCTGCTGCCGGAGAGCCGGGCGATGTGGCAGAACGGGCAGTTGCTCAATGAGGCCGTCGGGCTGGTGGGGTATCGGTTGTTCTACTGATTCGCTGTCCCTGTAGAGGCGGCGCAGCGCCGTTTCTACAGGGACGATAGGCGATGCTCACGCGGTCTTGGCGATGCGCCCGGCCAGCAGCGCCCAGCCCATCAGCAGCAGGCAGATGATCGCCAGCGGCCATGAGCGCCATTGCAGATACGGCGTGAGCTGCTGCATGGGCACTACCTCGCCGTACAGGATTGCCTGCTGGAACTGCGGGATCTGCGTGGTGATCTTGCCGAACGGGTCGATCAGCGCGGTAACACCGTTGTTGGTGGCGCGGATCATCCAGCGACCGGCCTCCAGAGCGCGCATCTGCGCCATCTGCAGGTGCTGCAACGGCCCGATCGAGGTGCCGAACCAGGTGTCGTTGCTGATGGTCAGCAGCAGGTCGCTGCGCGCGGCCAGGCCTGCGGCGAACTCGGGATAGACCACTTCGTAGCAGATGTACGGCGCGATCTGATAGCCCTTGGCCTGGAGCAGTGGCTGGTCATCAGGCCCGCGGGCGAAGTCGGACATCGGCAGATTGAAGAACTCAATCAGCCCGCGCAGCATGTCTTGCAGCGGCACGTACTCGCCGAACGGCACCAGCTTCTGCTTGAGGTAGGTGCCATCGCCTTCGCCGGTGACGGTGATGCCGTTGAAGTAGCGGCGCTGCTGGTGCACCACCTGACGCACTGGTACGCCGGTGATCAGCGCCGAATGACGGTCCGCGGCGAAGCTGCCCATCATGTCGATGTAGCCTTGCGCCTGATCCTTGAGCACCGGCACCGCCGTTTCCGGCCACACCACGATGTCGGCCGGCTGCGAGCGCAAGGTCATGTCTCGGTACAGCGCCAGCTGCGCGTTGACGTGGGCCGGGTCCCATTTCACTTCCTGCTCGACGTTGCCCTGAACGGCGGCGACTTTCAGCGGGTCGCCGGCCGGGCGGGTCCAGGCGTGGCCTTTCAGGCCCAGGCCAAGCACCCAGGGCGCTATCAGCAGCACTGCGCCGACAGCGAAGAACGAAGGGCGTGTGCGCAGGCGCGACAGGTTGCACAGCAATGCTGCCGACAGCGCCAGGGCAAAGGAGATCAGCCACACGCCGCCCAGCGGTGCCAGGCCGGCCAGCGGGCCGTCGAGTTGGCTGTAGCCGGCGTAGAGCCAGGGGAAGCCGGTGAGGAACCAGCCGCGGAAGGCTTCCTGCAACAGCCACAAGGCGGCGAAGCACAAGGCATCGGCCAGCGGCGCCTCGGTGCGGCGCAGCCAGCGCGCCCAGAGCCAGGCTGGCAGGGCGAAGAACCAGGCGATGGCGGCGAAGAACGCCACCAGCAGCAGGGTGGCCAGCAGCGGCGAGGCACCGCCGTAGGTGTTGATGCTGACGTAGATCCAGCTGGTGCCGGCGCCATACAGGCCGAAGCCGTAGCACCAGCCGCGCCCCAGTGCCTGGCGCGGGCTGAGCTCGCGCAGGCCGAGGTAGAACAGCATGATCGACAGCAGCGCGATCGGCCACAGATCGAACGGCGCCAGGGCCAGCGACGTGGAGGCGCCGGCCACCAAGGCCAGCAGGTTACCGGGCCAGCCGGGGCGGGTGATCCAGCGCATGGTCGTCCTTAACGGGTGATCGGGGTCAGGCGCAGCAGGTGCACGCGGCGGCTGTCGGCGTTGAGAATGCGGAAGCGGTAGGCGCCGATTTCAGTGGTCTCGTTGCGCTTGGGCAGGTGGCCGAAGGCGCTCATGACCAGGCCGCCGACGGTGTCGAACTCATCGTCCGAGAACGCGCTGTCGAAGAACGCATTGAAGTTCTCGATGGGGGTCAGGGCCTTGACCAGGAAGTCGCCGCTGGGCAGCGGCTTGATGTAGCTGTCTTCCTCGACGTCGTGCTCGTCCTCGATGTCGCCGACGATCTGTTCGAGCACGTCCTCGATGGTGACCAGCCCGGCCACGCCGCCGTATTCGTCGATGACCACGGCCATGTGGTTGTGGTTGGCGCGGAATTCGCGCAGCAGCACGTTCAGCCGCTTGGACTCGGGCACGAAGGTGGCCGGACGCAGCAGGTCCTTGATGTTGAAGCTGTCGCCGTTCTCCTTGAGGATCAGCGGCAGCAGGTCCTTGGCCAGCAGGATGCCGAGCACATCGTCATGGCTCTCGCCGATCACCGGGTAGCGCGAGTGCGCGGCGTCGATCACCGCCGGCAGGAATTCGCGAGGCGACTGGCTGGCCTTGATGCTGATCATCTGCGAGCGCGGCACCATGATGTCGCGCACCTGCAGGTCGGCGACCTGGATGGCGCCTTCGACGATGGTCAGCGCTTCGCTGTCGAGCAGCTTGTTCTGATGGGCTTCGCGCAGCAGCTCGAGAAGCTCCTGGCGGTTTTTCGGCTCATGGGCAAAAGCCTGGGTCAGCTTACCCAGCCAAGACTTTTGCCCGTTGCTCGATCGATCTTCGCTCATGGCGGTGTACTCGTGGTCCTTGCAATGGTCAGTGGGTGATTGAATCGGTGTCGTCGTCGGCGTAGGGGTCGGGATGACCCAGTTCGGCCAGCAATTGGCGTTCCAGCGCTTCCATTTCCTCGGCCTCATCGTCGTCGATGTGGTCGTAGCCCAGCAGGTGCAGGCAGCCGTGGATCACCAGGTGCGCCCAGTGCGCCTCCAGCGACTTGCCTTGTTCGGCGGCCTCGCGCTCGACGACGGGTACGCAGATCACCAGGTCGCCGAGCAAGGGAATATCCAGCAGTTCGTCGGGCACGTCAGCCGGGAAGGACAACACGTTGGTTGCGTAGTCCTTGTGCCGGTAGGTGTGATTGAGCGCACGGCCTTCGTCTTCCTCGACCAGGCGAATGGTCATTTCCGAGTCGGCGCTGCGCTGGCGCAGGGCCAGTTCGCACCAGCGGCGGAAGGCGGCGGCGTCTGGCGCCGCCGCCTCGGTGGCCCGTTGCAGGTCGAGTTCAAGCATCGTGGCCGCGCGCCTCGGGCTTGGCCTGAGCGGCCTCGAAACGGTCGTAGGCTTCGACGATGCGCTGCACCAGTGGGTGACGTACCACGTCCTTGGGCTGGAAGTGCGTGAAGCTGATGCCGGGTACATCCTTGAGCACGTCGATGACGTGGGCCAGGCCCGACTTGGTGCCACGCGGCAGGTCGACCTGAGTGATGTCACCGGTGATCACCGCCGTGGAGCCGAAGCCGATACGGGTGAGGAACATCTTCATCTGTTCCAGGGTGGTGTTCTGGCTTTCGTCGAGGATGATGAAGCTGTTGTTCAGCGTGCGGCCGCGCATGTAGGCCAGCGGGGCGATCTCGATCACCTGGCGCTCGATCAGCTTGGCCACGTGCTCGAAGCCGAGCATTTCATACAGGGCGTCGTACAGCGGGCGCAGGTAGGGGTCGATCTTCTGTGCCAGGTCGCCTGGCAGGAAGCCGAGCTTTTCGCCGGCCTCGACCGCCGGACGCACCAGCAGGATACGGCGCACCTGCTCGCGTTCCAGGGCATCGACGGCACACGCCACGGCCAGGTAGGTCTTGCCGGTACCGGCCGGGCCGATGCCGAAGTTGATGTCGTTGGCCAGGATTTCCTTGACGTAGCGCTGCTGGTTGGCGCCGCGCGGACGAATGTTGCCCTTGCGCGTGCGCAGCGAGACGCTGACTTCGTTGACGGCGGGATTGTCGATGTTCTCCACGGCCGATTCCTGGAGATAGAGGTGGACCGTTTCCGGCGACAGCTCGATGGCCTTGGTCTCGCGGTAGAGACGGCGCAGCAGTTGTTCGGCGGCGGAGGTGGTCTTAGGTTCGCCGATCAGCTCGAACTGATTGCCGCGGTTGCGGATCTCGATGGCCAGGCGTTGTTCGATCAGGCGCAGATGCGCGTCGAACTGGCCGCACAAGTTGGCGAAACGGTGGGCCTCGAAGGGTTCGAGGGTGAAACGATGGGGTTGTATGGGTGCGTTCAAGGTCGGTTCAAGGCGCTCGACGAAGGATGTGAAACGAAGAATAACCCTTGATCGGCGGTGGCGAAAGCTCTGAAACGATCAAGGGTATGGCGCACTGTGGCAGAGGTATCTGACCGTTGCGCGACAGATCGGTTGCACGCGCGCTGCTCAAGGCAGTGGCGAGAACGGCGTGCGGCCTTCGGCGCTCTGCAGCTCCAGCAGGTACTTGCGGAAGATCTGACCCAGTACCTGGGTAGCGTGTTCCAGTTCTTCTCGCGACATCTGCTCGGTCACCTCGTCGGCCAGGTCCAGGGCGTCTTCGGCGCCGTTGACCGCGGCAATCTTGAGCAGGATGTAGGCCTGGACGTGATTGGCCTGGACCCCTTCACCGCGCATGAACATGCCGCCCAGGCGGTACTGGGCCTGGGCGTGCCCCTGCAGCGAGGCTTTTTCGAACCAGTTCAGGGCCTTGTTCAGGTCCTTGGGGGCTTGGTTGCCGCTGTAGTAGAACTCGCCGAGTTCGTACTGCGCCTGGGCATCGCCGGCCTCGGCACTCTGCGCGCAGGCGTTGAGTGCGTTCTCCAGGTCTTGCGGCTGGGCGTTGAGAGTGCAGCGGCCCGTCGCTGGAATCAGCAACGAATTGCCGCCCTCTGCCAGGGCCAGCAGGGGCTGAAGAAGCAACAGGCAGCCCAGCGTCAGGGCACGGCCGGTGCGGTTCATGGGGATCGACTTACCTCTGCAAAGCTGCGGCCAATGTCGTTGATGGCACATTATGGGATAAGCAGCGCCTACCTTACAAAGTTTTACTCTAATTTATCTGAGCACAAAGACATCGGCCGCCGGTGCCTGGACCATCGTGCCTGACGCCCACTGGGGAAGAGGGCGCCAAGCGGGGGGACGATGCCGTTTATTTCAGCGCCGCGAAGGCCTTTTCCGCCGCATCCAGGGTGATCTTCAACTCGGCTTCGCCGTGGGCGATGGAGGTGAAGCCCGCCTCGAACGCGCTTGGCGCCAGGTACACGCCGCCGTCGAGCATCAGGTGGAAGAAGCGCTTGAAGCGCTCGGCGTCGCTGGCCATGACGTCGTCGAAGGTAACGATGTCGTCGGCCCCGCTGAAGTACAGGCCGAACATCGCACCCGCCTGCGTGGTGACGAACGGGATGCCGGCGGCATCGGCGCGCTGCTGCAGGCCGTCGAGCATGCGGCTGGTGAAGGCCGTCAGTTCGTCGTGGAAGCCCGGACGGCTGATCAGCTTCAGGGTGGTCAGGCCGGCGGCCATGGCCAGCGGGTTGCCCGACAGGGTGCCGGCCTGGTAGACCGGGCCGAGCGGGGCGATGCAGCCCATGATCTCGCGCTTGCCGCCGAAGCAGCCGACCGGCATGCCGCCGCCGACGATCTTGCCGAAGGTGGAGAGGTCCGGCGTGATGCCGTAATGGCCTTGGGCGCCGCCGAGCGAGACGCGGAAGCCGGTCATCACTTCATCGAAGATCAACACCACGCCATGCTGGTCGCACAGGCTGCGCAGGCCTTCGAGGAAGCCTGCGGCCGGGGGCACGCAGTTCATGTTGCCGGCCACCGGCTCGACGATGATGCAGGCCACGCTCTGGCCAACGTCGGCCAGGGTCTTTTCGACGGCGGCCAGGTCGTTGAAGGGCAGGGTCAGGGTGTGCTTGGCGAAGTCCGCCGGCACCCCGGCCGAGCTCGGCACGCCCTGGGTCAGCAGGCCGGAACCGGCCTTGACCAGCAGGCTGTCGGAGTGACCGTGGTAGCAGCCTTCGAACTTGATGATCGCGTCGCGGCCGGTGTAGCCACGGGCCAGGCGAATGGCGCTCATGGTCGCTTCTGTGCCGGAGCTGACCATGCGCACCATCTCCATCGACGGCACCAGCGAGCAGACCAGGTCGGCCATCTCGGTTTCCATGGCGGTCGGGGCGCCGTACGACAGGCCGTGCTCCAACTGACGGCGCACCGCGTCGAGCACCTGCGGATGGCCGTGGCCGAGGATCATCGGGCCCCAGGAACCGACGTAGTCGACGTAGCGCTTGTCGTCTTCATCCACCACATAGGCGCCTTCGGCGTGCTTGAAGAACAGCGGCGTGCCGCCGACGCTCTTGAACGCGCGAACGGGCGAGTTGACGCCCCCGGGAATGTGTTTCTGGGCTTGGGCGAACAGTGTTTCGGAACGGGACATGGGATCGTCTCTCGAAGTCAGCAAGCGAACAAAGCATTGAAGGCGCGGGCGCGGCGGGTCACTTCCTGCGCGCTGTCGGCACCGAACAGGCCGTGGATCACCGCCAGCAGGTCGGCGCCATGGGCGACCAGCGCGGCGGCGTTGTCGAGGGTGATGCCGCCGATCACGGCGATCGGCAGCGTGAGCTGGGCGCGGGCCTGGCCGATCAGCTCGAGGCTGGCAGCCGGAGCGCCGGGCTTGGTCTGGGAATTGAAGAAGCGGCCGAAGGCCACGTAGCTGGCGCCTTCGGCGGCGGCCTGCTCGGCCAGCGCCAGGCTGGCGTGGCAGGTGGAGCCGATGATGGCCTGGCGCCCTAGCAGGGCACGGGCCGGGGTCAGCGGACCGTCGGTCTGCCCCAGGTGCACGCCGACGCCCAGGCGCGCCGCCAGTTCGGCGTCGTCATTGATGATCAGCGCCGTACCGTAGCGCTCGCACAGCCTCATCAGGGCCTCTGCCTCGCGCAGGCGGCGTGCGGTGTCGTCGCCCTTGTCGCGGTATTGCAGCAGGCAGACGCCGCCTTCCAGGGCCGCTTCGACGTGCGCCAGAAAGCGCCCGGCGAGCAATTGGCTGTCAGTGATGGCATACAGGCCACGTAGCTTCATGGGACGGCCCTCGTGTCAGTGGCAGAAATCCAGGGGCAGGCGCCGTGGCACGTACTGGCCGCGACCCAGTCGCTCGGCGTCGCGCAGGGTGCGCCAGGTGTAGTCCAGAGCGCTGCGCACGGCGCTGACCAGTTCCTCGCCCAGGGCCAGGCGTCCGGCCAGGGCGCTGGCCAGGGTGCAGCCCGAACCGTGGTAGCTGCCGGGCAGGCGTTGGCAGGTCCAGGTGTGCTGCTGGCCGCTGCGGCTGTACAGACGGTTGTGGATCTCTACTTCGTCGCCATGGCCGCCGGTGATCAGCAGATGCTCGCAGAACGGCAGGAGTTTCTCCGCGCAGTCGTCGGCGCTGCCAGACGGCAGGTCGGCGAGGATGCGCGCCTCGGGCAGGTTCGGCGTGGCGATGGTGGCCCGGGGCAGCAGGCGCTCGCGCAGGGCGTAGCCCACTTCATCCTTGCCCAGTCGACCGCCGCCACCGGCGCGCAGCACCGGGTCGCAGACCAACGGCACGTGCGGGTGAGCGGCGAGCAGTTCGGCGACGGTGTCGACCATCTCGATCGAGCCGAGCATGCCCAGCTTGACCGCCGCCACGGGCGAATCGGCCAGCACCGCATTGGCCTGCGCCAGTACCCACTGGCGGTCGAGCACGCGGAAGTCGGACACATCGACGGTATCCTGCACGGTCAGGGCGGTCACGGCCGGTGCGGCGTGACAGCCCTGGGCGATCAGGGCTTCGATATCTGCCTGCAGACCGGCGCCGCCACTGGGGTCGTGGCCGGAAAGACAGAGGACAACGGGACGGGAGCTGTAGGTATTCATGGTCGGCGAGCTTACCACCAAAGCGTTCATAACGGATTCGCTGGTGAGGTAGACAGCCACTGGCGCTGCCCGCGATCCCGTCGGAAACGGCGGTTTCGTCCCTTTGCCTGCCCCGCGATGAGTGCTTCACTGAGGTTTCCAGGCCACCGCGCACCCAGGAGCCTTCGATGAACCTGCATCAGTACGCCGAAACCCACGAAGTCACCAACCAGCCCCCTTCGCTGGACGGCGCCAACCTGTATCGCCTCGACCTGCCGCTGCAGCAATGGTCAAGCCGCTTCGGCGCGGGCTGGGCACACGCGCGCATCGACGCCTATGGCGCGCTGGCCGGCGGGCCGCTGATGGCCGCAGGCTTCCTGGCCAATGCGCATGCGCCGCAGTTCAGCAGCCATGACCGCTACGGTCATCGCATCGACCTGGTGGAATTCCATCCCGCCTACCACGAGCTGATGCGCACCGCCATCGAGCACGGCCTGCCCTCGCTGCCGTGGGCCGAACCGCGTCCTGGCGCGCACGTGGCCCGCGCGTCGATGACCTACCTGCACAGCCAGGCCGAGGCGGGCAGCGGCTGTCCGCTGACCATGACCTTTGCAGCGGTACCCGCGCTGCGCCTGCAACCGGAACTGGCCGAGTACTGGCTGCCCAAGGTGCTGGCCCGCGAGTACGACCCGCGCAATGTCGGCGACCGGCATAAAGCCGGGGTGACCTTGGGCATGGCCATGACCGAAAAGCAGGGCGGCACCGATGTGCGCGCCAACACCACCCGCGCCTACCCCGTGGGCGCGTCTGGACCAGGGCAGGCCTATGAACTGGTCGGCCACAAGTGGTTCTGTTCGGCGCCGATGTGCGACGCCTTCCTTACCCTGGCGCAGACCGAGCGCGGCCTGAGTTGCTTCCTGCTGCCGCGCCATCGGCCGGACGACCAGCGCAACCAGTTCTATATCCAGCGCTTGAAAAACAAGCTGGGCAACCAGTCCAATGCCTCCAGCGAAGTGGAGTTTCGCGGCGCCCTGGCCTGGATGATCGGCGAGGAAGGGCGCGGCGTGCCGACCATCATCGAGATGGTCGCCATGACCCGTTTCGACTGCATGGTCGGCTCCAGTGCCTTGATGCGCCAGGCGCTGACCCAGGCCACGCATCACTGCGCCCACCGCAAGGTCGGCGGCAAGCGGCTCAGCGAGCAACCGTTGATGCAGAACGTGCTCGCCGACCTGGCGCTGGAGAGCGAGGCGGCGCTGGCCCTGAGCCTGCGCATGGGTCAGGCCCTGGACCAGTTGGACGACCCGCAGCAGGCGCATTTTGCCCGCCTGGTCACGGCGGTGGGCAAGTACTGGATCTGCAAGCGCGCGCCGGGAATGATCAACGAGGCCGCCGAGTGCCTGGGCGGCGCCGGTTATGTCGAGGACAGCATCCTCCCGCGCCTGTACCGCGAGGCACCGGTCAACTCCACCTGGGAAGGCTCGGGCAACGTGCAGTGCCTGGACGTGCTGCGGGCGCTGTCCAAGGAGCCGGGCGTGCTCGATGCGCTGTTCGTCGAGCTGGGCGACGGTCATGGCGACCCGCGCCTGGCCGCGCACATCGGCAACCTCAAGGGTGCGCTGGCCGACAGCGGCGACATCCAGTACCGCGCCCGGCAACTGACCGAAGACATCGCCGTGGCGCTGCAGGCCAAGCTGTTGCTGGAGGCGGGCAATACCACGGTCAGCGATGCCTTCATCGGCAGCCGTCTGGGCAGCAGCGGCCGTGTGTACGGCGCGCTGCCGCGTGGCATCGATGTGCTCGCGCTGATGGAGCGGGCGACGCCGATGTGAATGTTGCGCTTTTCTCGACTGGGCCGCTGCCACAGATGAATTTGCAATGGATCGCAGGCAAGATGGTCTGCATGCATGAGTCCAAGACAGGAAGCCCAGCGTGAGCCAAGCGTTTGTAGTCGTTGATACCCCCGAACAGGCCGTCGACCGTCTGGCGGCCCTGCATGAACAAGCCACCAGTGCCCTCAGCCAGGCCCTGAAGCGTTACCTCAAGGACCGTACCGAGCCGGATGAGGCGCAGCGCGCGCAGTTCCGCTACCCGGCCATTCGCCTGACCTACTTCAGCCAGGGCGAAGTCGCCGCCACCACGCGCGCCTATGCCAAGGTCCAGGTGGCCGGCACCTACAGCGTCACCGTCACCCAGCCGGCGGCCTTCCGCAGCTACCTGCTCGAACAGCTGCGCCCGTTGATGCATGACTACACGGTGACCGTGGAAGTCGGCGTCAGCGAGCAGAACATTCCCTATCCCTATGTGGTCGACCAGGGCGATGAACTGGCCGGCAGCGGCATCACCGCCGCCACCCTGGCGCGGGTATTCCCCAGCACCGACCTGTCCGCGGCCACCGACAACATTGCCGACGGGCTGTACGACTGGGAGAGCGCCGAAACCCTGCCGCTGGCACTGTTCGACGCTGCGCGCACGGATTTCTCCCTGCGCCGGCTGGTGCATTACACCGGCAGCGACTGGCGCCACATGCAGCCGTGGATTCTGCTGACCAACTACCACCGCTACGTCGATCAATTCATTGCCCACGGCCTGGAGCAACTGCACCAGGATCCGCGCTTCGTGCGCATGGTCCTGCCGGGCAACGTGGTCATCGAAAAGGGCATGGACAACGGCGAAGCCCAGGCCCTGGTCGCTGGCGTGGTCTGGCACCGCTACCAGATGCCGGCCTACCACCTGATCGCGGCCGACGGCGACGGCATCACCCTGGTCAACATCGGCGTTGGTCCGTCCAATGCCAAGAACATCACCGACCATCTGGCCGTGCTGCGGCCGCACTGCTGGCTGATGATCGGCCACTGCGGCGGCCTGCGCCAATCGCAGACCATCGGCGACTACGTGCTGGCCCACGCCTACATGCGCCGCGACGGTATTCTCGACCGCGTGGTGCCGCCGAACATTCCCATCCCGGCCCTGGCCGAGGTGCAGTTGGCGCTGCAGGAAGCGGCGGCGCAGGTCACTGGCGAACGCGGCGAGCAATTGAAGAAGCGCCTGCGCACCGGCACCGTGCTGACCTACGACGACCGCAACTGGGAGCTGCGTTGGGCCCAGGAGCGGCCATTGATCAACCTGTCGCGCGCCGTGGCGGTGGACATGGAAAGCGGCACCATCGCCGCCCAGGGTTATCGACTGCGGGTGCCTTACGGCACCTTGCTGTGCGTCTCCGACAAGCCGCTGCACAGCGAGATCAAGCTGCCGGGCTCGGCCAATGCGTTCTACAACCGCGCCGTCAGCCAGCACCTGAAGATCGGCATCGCCGCCCTCGACCTGCTGCGCACCGAGCTGGACACGCTGCACTCGCGTAAACTGCGCAGTTTCGACGAGCCGCCGTTCCGCTGAGGACCCATGCCCCTGCCTCCCCGCTCCAAACCGCGCCGCCCGGCGGCGCGTCCTACCGGCCCCCGGCGCCCGCCCAAGGCGCCACCGGCCGAACCGCGCCTGATCCTGTTCAACAAGCCGTTCGACGTGCTCACCCAGTTCAGCGACGACCAGGGGCGCGCCACGCTCAAGGACTTCATCGACCTCCCCGGTATCTATCCGGCTGGGCGGCTGGACCGCGACAGCGAGGGTCTGCTGCTGCTGACCAACGACGGCCAGTTGCAAGCGCGCATCGCCGATCCTCGGCACAAGTTGCCCAAGACGTACTGGGTGCAGGTGGAAGGTGAGCCGAGCGCCGAGCAGTTGCAGCGTCTGCGCCAAGGCGTGGAACTCAACGACGGTATGACTCTGCCCGCCGAGGCCCGCCCGCTGGACGAGCCGACGCTGTGGCCGCGCAACCCGCCGGTGCGCTTTCGCAAGAGCGTGCCGACGGCGTGGCTGGAGCTGGTGATTCGCGAAGGCCGCAACCGTCAGGTACGGCGGATGACGGCAGCGGTGGGGTTGCCCACTTTGCGCCTGGTGCGAGTGCGCATCGGCGACTGGACGCTGGATGGGTTGGAGCAGGGGTGTTGGCGCGAGGTGCCGGCGAAGCTGTAGGCGCGCGGCTCGCTGGCAGGCCCGCTCCAGGTACTACACGCCTTCGATGAAGCCCACCACCACGCTCTTGATGATGAACGCCATCACCCCGAGGCCGAGCACGAAGAACAGGATCAGCGTCCCGAAGCGTCCGGCCTTGGACTTCTTCGCCAGGTCCCAGACGATGAAGCCCATGAAGCCGATCAGCACGCTGACCAGCACGATCATCATCCATTCTTCGAATACCGCGGGGTCCATCGTTCGGCTCCTGTCAGTCAGAGCGCCCGATCATACGCCGCCCTCGGCAGGATTCAACGCAGGTGGGTCAATGGCATCTCGGTACTGGCCAGTACCTGGTTGAGCACGAAGCTCGAGCGCACGCTGGTGACGCCTTCGATACGGGTCAGGCTGCCCAGCAGCAGCTTCTGGTAATGGTCCATGTCCGGGACCACCACCTTGAGCTGATAGTCCGCGTCCATGCCGGTGACGAGGCTGCATTCCAGGACTTGGGGCAGGCTGCGGATGGCGGCTTCGAAGGTCTCGAAGCGCTCGGGGGTGTGGCGATCCATGCCGATCAACACGTAGGCGGTGAGGCTCAAGCCGAGCTTCTTGCGATCGAGCAGCGCCACCTGGCGCGAGATATAGCCGTCGTCTTCGAGCTGCTTGACCCGTCGCGAGCAGGGCGAGGGCGACAAGCCGATGCGCTCGGCCAGTTCCTGGTTGGAAATGCGGGCGTCACGCTGCAATTCGGCGAGGATGCTCAGGTCGTAGCGGTCAAGCTTGCTCATGGACAATGCCTTTTCTGTTCGGATTGCGGCGAATTATCGATCCTGAGTGAAAAATTGCGCAAGTGCTATTTATCACCGCAATCTTCGCAATCCTGTGCCGGTCCCGATCCTCTATCGTTACCCACAGAATCACTGCCCGGACTCATGTCCACAGCGACGCGCCTCAAGCGGGCGGTCGCGGCCAGCCATCCCATCGGATCAACTGGCCCCCGGGCTGCGCAGGGTCCAGAAGACCTGGCGAGGTGAGCCGACGCCACAAGCGTCGAGCACGGACGACAATTCCCGAGGGGAGGCCGACTGGCCTCCCTTTTTTATTGTCTGAACCTCACCTGCGCGGCGGGTTAGACTGCGCGGACCAAGCAGCAGCGCTAGCGAGAGGAATCATATGAGGTCGCGCATCGGGCAGTGGGCGGTAATCGGGGTGCTGGGCATGGGCATCAGCCTGGGCGCACTGGCCATCGGACCGGGCGACGCGCCCGGCAGGCCTGCTCCGCCCGATCCCAATGGGCCGGGCGTGCCCAGTTCGCCCCTGAACTCGCGCGACGAAGTGCGCCAGACCGAACCGCCGCGTCCCGGTTACTACCAGGACATTCCGCGCCGCCCCGGCGATTACCGTCGCTGGGAAGCCGGCGGTCCGGGCCAGCGCCCCGGCGGCGACTGGCACGGCAGGCCCGACGGCCATGGCGATGGCTGGGGGCCAGGCCCACAGTACCGCCCCGGCTACACCACCGATCGCTTCCCCGAGCGCTACCGGCGAGTGCCGTATCGCGGTCAGGACTACTACTATTCCGGCGGCTACTGGTATCGCCCCCACGGCGGCGACTACATCGTGGTGCGCCCGCCGTATGGCCTGAGGGTCGACGCGCTGCCGTCCTACGCCCAGGAGGTCTGGCTCAGTGGGCTGTTGTATTTCCTGGTCGCCGACACCTACTACCAGTACCAGCCCGACCGCCAGGACTATGTGGTGGTCAACCCGACGGCGCCGGCCTACGCCCCGCCACCTGAACCCCAGCCCGGCGGCGGTTACGACGTGATCGCCTATCCGGCCAATGGCCAAGGCCCGCAGCAGCAGGAGCAGGACCGCTACCACTGTCATCGCTGGGCGGTCAGCCAGTCCGGCTTCGACCCGGCCACGGCCAGCAGCGCCCCGCCGCCCGGTGTGGCTAATGACTATCGCCGCTCGCTGGCGGCGTGCCTGAGCGGACGGGGTTACAGCGTCAACTGAAGCGCGCGGCGTTACACCGGGTCGGCATGCACCATCACATCGGCTCGCGGATAACCCTCACGGATCGCCGCCGAGGCTTGCACGCATAGCGCGTGCGCCTCGTGCAGCGGTAGCTCGCCGGGCAGTTCCAGGTGCAGTTGCACGAACCAGTGACTGCCCGACATGCGCGTGCGCAGGTCATGCACGCCCTGCACACCGGGGATCGCCAGCGCCAGCGCCTGCATGCGCTCGACCACCTCGCCGGGCAACTCCTGGTCCATCAGGATCGAGGTGCTCTCGCGGGCGATCTGCACCGCGCTCCAGAGGATGTACAGCGCAATGGCCAGGCCGAAGATCGCATCCAACTGCGGCCAGCCGAAGCGGGCCAGCAGCAGGGCCAGCAGAATGCTGCTGTTGAGCAGCAAGTCGGACCGATAATGCAGCGAATCGGCACGCACCGCCGTGGAGCCGGTGACGCGGATGACTTTGCGCTGAAAGGCCAGCAGCGCCACGGTCAGCACCAGCGACAGCAGCATCACCGCAATGCCAGCACCGGTATCGCCCAGCGGCTGCGGCGATTGCAGGCGTTCTACCGCCTGCAGGCCGATGAGCACGGCACTGACCGCGATGAACAGCGCCTGAGCCATGCCGGCCAGTGCTTCGGCCTTGCCGTGGCCGAAGCGGTGGTCGTCGTCGGCCGGGCGCAAGGCGTAATGCACCGCGAGCAAGTTGAGGAACGAGGCCACGGCATCGAGCATGGAATCGGTGAGACCGGCCAGCAGGCTCACCGAGCCGCTCATCCACCAGGCCACGGCCTTGGCCAGGACCAGGATACTGGCCACCGACAGCGAGGCGCGGGTGACCAGGCGCAGCAGGCGTTGATGTTCGGCGTTGGTGGTCATGGACAGGCCTCGGACGGGAAGGGATCAGGCGGCGGGCACCAGGCCGAAGGCGGCCAGTTGCTCGACGCTGCCGCGGTGCTGGATCAGGCGCGGGTCGTCCAGCGGCAGGCGCTGGCCCAGTTCGCTTTCGAGGATGGCCTGCAGCTTGAGCTTGTCGACATTACCCTGGGCATCGACGGCGGGCTTGAGTTTGGCCGGGTCGATCTGCGCGGTCTTACCGCCGGGGTAGTAGATGGCGCCGGTGGCGAAGTCGACGCCGAAGGCGATCAGGCCGGGCAGCACCCAGAACAGGATGCCGATGGCGTCCATGACCGCGACCACCGGGTCGATCTTGCCTTCGATCTGGCCACGACGGTCGGGATAAATGATAGTGCCGCACGCCGTCATTTGAGTCAGCAGCGCCGCGATGAGGGCGCCGCCGATGATGCGGGAAGGGATGCGCATGGGAATCTCCGGAAAGAGGACAACGGGAACCTGGCCGATCAGCGTCGGCCTGCAATCAGACCATGCCGCCGCCATTTCGGTTCGCCGTTATACCTGCTCGCTCCAGGTAGAGCCACCGCGATTGTGTGACCGTTTGCTCGAGGGGTGTCGCGCCACCCGGCAGGGACGGCGCGACGGTTTCATCAGGTAGGACGGGTGCTGGTTTGTCCTTCGTCAGCGGGCGTGCCTTGAGTAGTGGCCTGACCGCGTTCTGCCAACTCGATCGGGTCGGGAGTGGCCGTTTTTTTCGAGCCTGACACCTTGTCCTTGATTGCATCGCTGACCACGTTGAGCCCAGCCACGACGCTTTGCGGACCGAGCTGACTCACGCCGCGGCTCACGTGGTAAGCATTCTCCAGCGTGCGCCGCACGCCGGGGGGCTGGGTGTGGGGAAGCGAGTCGCGGTCTGGATGGAGAATGTTCTGCACCGGAACGCTGGCCCGCAAGGCGAGTTTGTCCTCACCGTGCAGGGCCTTGTTCTCCAGAGGCGCCGCCACACTGTTGGCGAAGAAGGGCTGCAGCGTCAGGCCCGAGGAGACAAAGGTACTGATCACCATCACCATCTTTTCCACATCGCCGGGTTTCTCGGTCATGCCCGTCGCGGCGACGATCGCTGCTGCGGCTGATTTCAATTGCGCAAGGGCGGCATCCCCGACGCCCGTGCGCATCCCGATCCCAGGGAACGCGCCGACGATACGGTTGATCAGGTCGCTCAAGTTGGCAGTATCGGTTGGGTTGAGTTTGCCCAGCACATCGCGCAGCGTCTCGGGCATCACCTCGCCCCAGTCCTTGGTCTGCTGGGTCACTCGGTAGGTGGGAATGCGTTCGTCGCCATGGGTCTGGGCGTACTTCGCCACCGCCTGGCCGCCGGCCATGAAGGTGCCGCCTGCGGCCGACGCGAGCGAGCGTGCGCCGATGCCCGTGGTGGTCAGCGACGTGTATTGATTCAACAGTTCACGCAGGGCATGGGCGGTGCCGAAGGCCAGGTAGCCGGCGAAATCGCCGCTCATGGTGCCGAAATTGTTGGCGTTCTGCAGACGCTTGAAGTCCTTGCGCTGGTCTGCCCGGGTAGTGTCCTGGCGGGCGAAATCGGGGTTGGCGACGCGTCGCCCGTCTACGCTGATGTCTTTCAATGGCGTGGGGTACACGGACATTGGATCGACCTTGACCATGGTTCTGCCAATGGTTTTGTCGACCGACGCCTGGACGAACGGACGGATGCCGTCGCTGATGAGCTTGTGTGAACCGCCCAGCACCGCCGAGGTGGCCGCGATGTGATTGATGAAGGGCTCATCGGCCATTCGTTCATCGATCGCCGATGTGCTGGCGCCGAAGTGCCCCGCTGACGCGACGCCCTGGGGGATTCCCGCGCCGAGGAACACTGCCGCACCGATGAGCAGGCCGGAGTGGGCCTTGAGGTCCTTGATCGTGTCCTCGCGTGCGACGTTCTTCAGGGCGTTATCCAGGCCCTCGTTGGCCTTCGTCGCCTGGGCGAGTGGGATCGAGGTGTGTGGTTGGTCTTCTTCCGTCTTGCTGATGAATCCTTGCAGTTCCCTGCCTACGGCCTGCAGTTGGGTCAGTTCGTGGCGCGTACGTTCCTGCGCTTCTTTGCTCAATGTCGGGTCGTTCGCCGTCGTCTGCGCATGCTCGATACGGCTTGTCAGGAAGATGCCAAGGCGCTCGGGCATGTCTTTGCTCATGTCCTTGACCACCCCTTTGGCGTAGCCACGAAACGCCTCGTGACTGCGGGTCAAGTGTGGCAGGTCGGCGGGGTTCTCGTTGTGCTTTATCACTTCCTCGCACAACGTGTGGTAGGCCCCCAGGGTGTCGCCTACTCGCGCGCAGTGGGCATCCCAGACCGCCGTGAAACCACCGTCCTTGTCTCGTTGCTCCTGAGGTTTGAGCAGGAAGGCGGTGAAGTCTTGGCTGAAGGCCCGGGCTTCATCGTGGCCCGACAACATCGGGTGCGGCCGGCCGCCCATCCCGGCCAGTTCCCGGTGCAAGTCCTGGTAAGGGGTATCTGCGGCCACCTCGAGCGCCATGCCTTCGAGCTTCATGCATTGATGGGCAAAAGCCAGCGGCGTGTTGGCCAGGCTCTGCTCGGTCAGCGAGGCGATCACAGGATGAAGTTCGCTTCGCTTGCTCTGCAGCGCTTGCGACGGCGCGCGCGTCAGTGCGCCGAGATGAAAGGGCACCAATGCTCTGGAGGAGGTCGTGACATCCCGAATGGGCGGGGCCGTGGTGATCGCATCGTCCTGTTGCTGGCGCTGGACCGCCAGGCTCTGGCTTACGGATAAATCTGCCATGGTGTCTCTCCTAGTTCGACAACGCGTGGGTGAAGCCTGCTGGGCGTCTGCCGGTTTTCGGCGCCTGGGCAGCGTTGGCCGGTGGCGCGGCCTGGGGGCCGTCCAGGAAGTAGCCGTTGCGCCAGTTCAGCGCCATGTCGGCGATACCGCCCATCAGGCCGAGCAGGTGTTCGGCGGTGAGGGTTTCCAGCGGCACGTGGCCGATCAGCGTCACCTCCTGGTTGTCGCTGTTGTAGGCCAAGGACGGGCAGAACGGCCCGCTGAGCAGGTACAGGTTGGTTTCCAGCAGCCGTTGCAGCACCGCTTCGCGGTGGGCGGTGGGCAGCGGTCCGAAGCTGGCGTAGATGAACACGTCACCCTCGCCCACGCTGGGGGTGTGCTTCAGGGAAAAGTCGACCGCCTTGATCGACAGGTTGGCGTGTTCATAGAACGCGGATGGACTGGGAATCATCGTCAGTGCACAGAGCTGATCGATCAGCCTGCAATAGGAAGGTGCCGCCATGAGTGACCTCGTGTCGTCAGGCAGGCGCGGGAGGCACCTGCTGCTGGTGAGTGACCCCTGCGAGCTTTCGGTTCCGGGCACTTCGTCGCGTCGCCAGGTGGGGAACCGCCGGGCCGCTCTCGGCCACCCATGGGCGCCACCTCATTCAAGGTTGACCGCCCATGTCCCGTTCACCTTCACCGCGCTCGGTCTGCACAGGGCTCTCCCTGCTGGCCATGGCGACTGTGCTGTCCGGCTGCCAGCACCTCGAACCGCAGCTGACCATCGGCGACCGGTTCGCCAACGAGCCCTACCGCTCCCAGCTACGCTGGCGCACGCCCGCGCCGACCGACACGCTGGTGCACATCGCGCAACGCTCGCCGCACAGCGACGGCAGCCTGTGGGCACGCATGCGCCAGGGTTTTTCGCTGCAGCCCGAGACCGATGGCGTGGCGCGGGTCGATGCGCAGCGCCGCTGGCTGATCGAGCGTCCGGGGTTTCTCACCCAGACCGGGCGCGCCGGCAGCCGCTACCTGCACTTCATCGTCGGCGAACTGAGCAAGCGCAACATGCCGCTGGAGTTGGCGCTGTTGCCCGCCATCGAGAGCGGCTTCAACCCCAATGCGCAATCGCCCGCCCAGGCCATGGGCCTGTGGCAATTCATCCCGGCCACGGGAAGGCGCTATCGACTGGAGCAGCGGGCGGGCTACGACGAGCGTCGGGATATTCCAGCCTCCACCCGCGCCGCCCTGGATTACCTGTCCTACCTGCATGACTACTTCGAGGGCGACTGGCTGCTGGCCCTGGCCGCCTATAACGCAGGCGAAGGGCGCGTGCGCCAGGCCATCGAGCGCAATCGCGCCCGGGGGCTGGCGACCGGTTACTGGGACCTGGCGCTGCCTGGCGAGACGCAGAACTATGTGCCGCGGTTGCTGGCGCTGTCGCAGTTGGTCAATGCCCCAGCGGACTACGACATCGACCTGGAGCCCATCGCCGATCAGCCGTACTTCCAGATGCTTGCCCTGGCGCAACCGGTGGACCTGGCGCACCTGGCGCAACTGTCCGGTGTGCACGAGCGCGAACTGCGCATGCTCAACCCGACCGAGCGCGGGCGGGCCAGTGGACGCGTGCTGCTGCCCATGGCCGCGTCAGGTCGATTGACCGCGCAGCCGGACTTGATCGCCAGGGCCGCGCAACCCGGCGCGCTAAACCGCGAAGCGCCCGGGAGCGTCACCCCCGAGCGTGTCCCGGTCGGCCCGCAGGTCGCGCAGGCCGACGAACCGACGCTATAGACAGGCCGCCGCGACGCTGGCCAGGTGTCGGCCACGCGGGTCCATCAACACGTACGAGCCGATGGTATTGCAGGCGAAGCCAAACGACACACCGCGCTCCGGGTCGGCGAAACCGACGGTGCCACCGGCGCCCATGTGCCCGAACGCCTCGCGGCCCATGCCATAGCTGCCATTGGTCACCTGGGGCTGGTCGAGCATCACGCCCAGGCCGAAGCGCGCCGGTGTCTGCAGCGTGGGGTCGTACTCGGCGCTGTGCTCGCGCAGCATTTCATTGAGCATCGGCGATTCCAGCAAGCGGCCGTCGAGCAGGCCGGCGTAGAAGGTCGCCAGGCTGCGGGCATTGCCGTGGCCATTGGCCGCTGGCTGGGTCATGCGCTTCCAGCCCGGTTCGTTGCTGCGCCCCAGCAGCATCGGCGGGTTGGCGAAGGCCAGCGCGCTCATGGTCGTGGGTGCGTTGAGCACATCCTGCAGCACACGGGCGAAGGCCTCGTCGCAGATATCCTCGCGAGTCCGCGCCATGTACGCGCAGCGCGCCATGGTCGCCTCGTCCAGGCCGAGGTGGAAGTCCAGCCCCAGGGGCTCGGCCACCCGGCTGCAAATGCTCTGGGCGGGCGATACGCCGTCTACCCGACGCAGCAGCTCGCCCAGGATCCAACCGAACAGCAAGGGCGAATAGGTCTGCCGTTCGCCGGCGCCGGCCCAGGGCTGTTCCCCGGCTATCAGCTGCGCCATGGTGTCCCAGTCGTACAGGGTGTGTGACGCCAAGGGCGTGCGGATGGCCGGCAGCCCGGCGCGGTGGCACAGCACCTGGCGCAGGGTGATCGAGGCCTTGCCCGCGTCGGCGAACGACGGCCAGTACTGGCAGAGCGGGGCATCGAGGTCCAGTCGGCCTTCGCCCACCAGTTGCATGATGGCCACCGCCGTGAAGGGCTTGGTGCAGGAGAACAGATTGAGCAGGGTGTCCTGTTGCCACAGGCGCTCCGGCTCCGGCCCGGCCAGGCCGGCCCAGAGATCGATGACGGTTTCGCCGTCGACTTGCAGGCACAGGGCGGCGCCGCGCTCGAACGGGCTGTGCATCAGGGCGATGAAGGCCGCCCTGACCGGCTCGAAGCGCGGGTCGCAATGGCCATGGACTACGGGTGCGTGCGTCATGTCAGCTCCACAGATCGGCAAAGGTCTCCCTGAGTGAGCGCGGCGGTCGAATCGGTTCAGAGGCCTGTTCGAGAACCCGGCGAGGGATCTTTTCCGTGCACCCGGCCACTCAGGGACAACCCCCCTGTTCCCGGAGCTTGTCCATGGCCTACGCCTGTACCCTCGACTTCAACAGCGATGCCTTCCGCAGCGCGGCCTACCAGCACTACGCGACGCTGCGCGAGGCCGCGCCGGTGTTCCTCAGCCAGCCGCCGGGGCAGTTGCCGATCTGGTACGTCACCGGCGCGCAGGACGTGGAAACGGTGCTGCTCGACAGTGAACGCTTCGCCCGTGACCCGGCCCGCATCAGCCCGCAGTTCGCGGCGATGATGGGCGGCGATCAGTCCATCGCCTTTCTCAACGACCACATGCTCAACCGTGACGGGGAGCGCCACCGGCGTCTGCGTCGCTTGGTGAACAAAGCCTTTACGCTCAAGGCGGTCAACGCCATGCGCCCGCGCATCGAGCAGATTGCCGAGCGCTTGCTGGACCAGGCCGGGCCGAGCGGGCGTCTGGATGTGGTGAGCCAGTACGCGTTTCCCCTGTCGATCATCGTGATCGCCGAACTGCTCGGTGTCCCGGCCCAGGACCGGGACGATTTCCGCCGCTGGTCCCAGCTCATCGTCCAGCAGGTCGGGCATGACCTGAGCGAGTTGCAGCGTTGCTACGCCGAGTTCGCGAGCTACATGCTGGCCTTGATCGAGCAGCGCCGCGCCGCGCCCACCGACGACCTGGTGTCGGCGCTGGTGCAGGTCGAGGAGGACGGCAACGTGCTCAGCAGCAGCGAGCTGTGCAGCATGATCGCCCTGCTGATCGTCGCCGGGCATGAAACGGCGGCGTCGATGATCGGCAATGCGGTGTACCTGCTCCTGCGACATCCGCACACGCTGATTCAGTTGCGCGATTCGCCAGACTCGATGGCCAACGCGGTGGAGGAATTGCTGCGCTATGACTCGTCGGTGGAACGCGCCATGGTGCGCTTCGTCACCCAGGACACCGAGCTTGGCGGGCAACGCTTGCAGCGCGGTCAACTGTTGATGGCGGTGGTGGGATCGGCCAATCGCGACCCGGCGCTGTGTGCCCGGCCCGACATTCTGGATCTGACACGCCCAGCATGCCCGCACCTGGCGTTCGGCAAAGGCACCCACTATTGCCTGGGCGCCTCGCTGGCGCGTCAGGAGCTGGAGATCGCCTTGAACACCTTGCTCAGGCGCTGCCCAGGCCTGCAACTGGAGGGCACGCCCGAGAGCGTGCGCTGGCGCTACGTGCCGAACTTCCGCGGGCCGCAGGCCTTGCCGGTGCGCTGGTCGGTGGCCTGACGCCGTTGCCAGCGGCGAAGCAGAAAACCTGGGACCGCTGCGCGCGCCATCGCGACTCAAGGCCGCTCCTACAAGGGCCGGTGAGCTGCCAGACGTTGAGCAAGACAGTTGCGCCCTTAGCCTCTAGCGCTCGATGATCTCCCAATCTGTCTGACACCGCGCCGGCTGCGTGTGGGAGCGGCCTTGTGTCGCGATTGGACCGCGAAGCGGTCCCGAGGATGGCAGCGGTTAAGTAGAAAACCTGGGACCGCTGCGCGCTCCATCGCGACTCAAGGCCGCTCCTACAAGGGCCGGTGAGCTGCCAGAAGTTGAGCAAGACAGTTGCGCCCTTAGCCTCTAGCGCTCGATGATCTCCCAATCTGTCTGACACCGCGCCGGCTGCGTGTGGGAGCGGCCT
>NZ_JAUQOQ010000021.1:0-63533 GCF_030580795.1 Pseudomonas boreofloridensis
TGTTTCGCGTTCGGTTTGCTGGGTATGTGGGGCGCATTATAAGGGGATCTGAACAGCGGTCAAGGCTTAATTTCAAATAAATTCAAATAGTTGAAACAAAGCGGGGCGGCCTGTCGGCCGCCCCGCTATTCACCTGCAGTATTACAAGCTCGGAAACGCGAACTGCGAAGCCTCGTGGCTCTTGCGTTGTGGCCAACGCTGGGTGATGGCCTTACGACGGGTGTAGAAGCGCACGCCATCCGGCCCATAGGCATGCAAGTCACCGAACAGCGAGCGCTTCCAGCCGCCGAAACTGTGATAGCTCACCGGCACCGGCAGCGGCACGTTGACCCCGACCATCCCCACCTCGATCTCGTCGCAGAACAAGCGCGCCGCCTCACCGTCCCGGGTGAAGATGCAGGTGCCATTACCGTACTCATGCTCATTGATCAGTTGCATGGCCTCTTCCAGGCTGCTCACCCGCACCACGCACAGCACCGGCCCGAAGATCTCTTCCTTATAGATACGCATCTCGGGCGTGACGTGATCGAACAACGTACCGCCAACGAAGTAACCATCCTCGTTGCCAGACACCCGCAAGCCGCGACCGTCCACCACCAGCTTGGCGCCAGCCGCCAAGCCATCGTCGATGTAGCCCACGACCTTGTCGCGAGCCGCTGCGGTGACCAACGGCCCCATGTCCAGGCCACAGGAGGTACCGGCACCGATCTTCAGCGCCTTGATCTGCGGTTCGAGCTTGGCGATCAGTGCATCGGCGACCTGGTCACCCACGCACACGGCCACCGAAATCGCCATGCAGCGCTCGCCGCACGAACCATAGGCCGCGCCCATCAAGGCACTGACGGCGTTGTCCAGTTCGGCATCGGGCATCAGCACCGCGTGGTTCTTCGCCCCGCCCAGGGCTTGCACACGCTTGCCGCGCTTGGTTCCTTCTGCATAGATGTACTCGGCGATCGGCGTCGAGCCCACGAAGCTCAGGGCCTTTACCTCTGGCGCCTCGATCAGCGCGTCCACCGCTTCCTTGTCACCGTGCACCACATTGAGGATGCCTTTGGGCAGCCCGGCTTCCTGCAGCAATTGCGCGATGTACAGCGTCGAGCTGGGATCACGCTCCGACGGCTTGAGGATGAAGGCGTTGCCGCAGACGATGGCCAGCGGATACATCCACAGCGGCACCATGGCCGGGAAGTTGAACGGTGTGATACCCGCCACGATGCCCAACGGCTGGAAGTCAGACCATGCGTCGATGTTCGGGCCGACGTTACGGCTGTACTCGCCCTTGAGCAGCTCCGGCGCTGCACAGGCGAACTCGACGTTCTCGATACCGCGCTTGAGTTCGCCGGCCGCATCTTCCAGGGTCTTGCCGTGCTCTTCACTGATCATCTGCGAGATGCGGGCTTCGTTCTGCTCCAGCAACTGCTTGAAACGGAACATGACCTGGGCACGCTTGGCCGGCGGCGTGTTGCGCCAGGCCGGAAACGCGGCCTTGGCCGCGTCGATGGCATCCTGGATGGTCGCGCGACTGGCCAATTCGACCTTGCGCGTGGCCTGCCCTGTGGAGGGATTGAAGACGTCGGCGGTACGGCCGCCTTTGGAAACCAGCTCACCGTTGATCAGGTGCTGAACGATGCTCATGCGAGACTCCAGATAAAGAAGGGAAAGACAGGCGCCCGAAGCGCCTGTCCTCAATGTCGGAAAGATCAGTCGATCTGATTCAGCGTTTCGCCTACCGCATCGAACAGACGGTCCAGTTCGTGCGGCTGAGTATTGAAGGTCGGCCCGAACTGTAAGGTGTCGCCGCCGAAGCGCACATAGAACCCAGCCTTCCACAGCTTCATGGCAGTCTCGTAGGGACGCACGATCGCATCGCCGTCGCGGGCAGCGATCTGAATCGCGCCAGCCAGGCCATAGTTGCGGATGTCCACCACGTTCTTGCTGCCTTTGAGCCCATGCAGCAACTGCTCGAAGTGCGGGGCGAGCTCGGCCGAAGCCTGCACCAGGTTTTCCTTCTGCAGCAGGTCCAGCGCCGCGATACCGGCCGCGCAAGCTACCGGGTGAGCGGAGTAGGTATAGCCGTGGGGGAATTCCACCGCATATTCCGGGGTCGGCTGATTCATGAAGGTCTGGTAGATCTCGCTGCTGGCGACCACGGCGCCCATTGGAATCGCGCCGTTGGTGACCTGTTTGGCAATGCACATCAGGTCCGGGGTCACGCCAAACGCTTCAGCGCCCGTCATCGCCCCCATACGACCAAAGCCGGTGATCACTTCGTCGAAGATCAGCAGGATGTTGTGCTGGGTGCAGATTTCACGCAGACGTTTCAGATAACCCTTCGGCGGCGGCAGCACACCGGCAGAGCCGGCCAGCGGCTCGACGATCACTGCAGCGATGTTCGAGGCATCGTGCAGCTCGATCAGTTTGAGCATCTCGTCGGCTAGGGCAATACCCCCCTCTTCCGGCAGTCCTCGGGAGAAGGCATTGACCGGCAACACGGTGTGAGGCAAATGATCGACATCCAGCAACTGGCCGAACATCTTGCGGTTGCCGTTGACCCCGCCCAGGCTGGTACCGGCGATGTTGACGCCGTGATAACCGCGGGCACGGCCGATGATCTTGGTCTTGCTGGCCTGGCCCTTCAGGCGCCAGTAGGCACGCACCATCTTCAGCGCCGTATCGGCACACTCGGAGCCGGAGTTGGTATAGAAGGTGTGGTTCAGATCGCCTGGCGTCAGCTCGGCGATCTTTTCCGCCAACTGGAACGACAGCGGATGACCGAACTGGAAGGCCGGTGAGTAGTCGAGCACGCTCATCTGGCGCGACACGGCGTCAGCGATTTCCTTGCGCGTGTGCCCTGCGCCACAGGTCCACAGGCCCGACAGTGCGTCGAAGATGCGCCGTCCCTTGTCGTCGACCAGATGATTGCCGTCAGCCGCGACGATCAGGCGCGGATCGCGATGGAAATTACGGTTGGCGGTGTACGGCATCCAGTGGGCGTCCAGCTTGAGCTGGCTGGCCAGACCGGTGGGCGCGGCTTCAGGCATGTTCATCGGCGGTTCCTCGGCAAACGAATAGGCAACGATGGGTGTTGTTGCCGCTACGTTGGCATGAGGATAAAGTCGGAAAAAGCCAACATTTCTAACCTTCAGTCAGACCCGGACTAAACAGATGAGCCGACGCCCCGATCCCCTCGCCCAAGTCAGCGACTTCGACATTCGCCTGCTGAAGATTTACCGCAGCGTGGTCGAGTGCGGCGGCTTCTCGGCCGCCGAAAACGTATTGGGCATCGGTCGCTCGGCAATCAGCCAGCAAATGAACGACCTCGAGCAGCGCCTGGGCCTGCGCCTGTGCCAGCGCGGACGTGCCGGGTTTTCGCTGACCGAGGAAGGCCGCGAGGTGTATCACTCGGCGCTGCAACTGCTCAGCGCACTGGAAACATTCCGCACCGAAGTCAACGGCCTGCACCAGCACCTGCGCGGCGAGCTCAACATCGGTCTTACCGACAACCTGGTCACCCTCCCGCACATGCGCATCACCCATGCCCTGGCCGAACTCAAGGATCGTGGCCCTGACGTGCGCATCCAGATCCGCATGATCGCGCCGAGCCAGGTGGAGCAAGGCGTATTGGACGGCAGCCTGCACGTCGGCGTGGTACCGCAGACCAGCCCGTTGTCCGGCCTGGAATATCAGCCGCTCTACAGCGAGCGCTCGCTGCTCTACTGCGCAGTGGGCCACCCCCTGTTCTATGCCGACGATCAGCAGATCGACGATCCACGGCTCAATGCCCAGGAGGCCATCGCGCCGACGTTCCGTCTGCCGGCCGACATCCAGGCGCACTACCAGGCGCTGAACTGCACCGCCAGCGCCTCGGATCGCGAAGGCATGGCCTTTCTCATCCTGACCGGACGCTACATTGGCTACCTGCCCGATCACTACGCCACATTCTGGGTGCAGCAGGGGCGCTTGCGTGCGCTCAAGCCCACTGAGCGCTTCTACGACCTGAGCTTGAGTTGGGTCACCCGCAAGGGACGTCGACCCAATCTGGTATTGGAGAGTTTTCTCGAAAGCCTGGCGACAACGCGCTAACGCTTGTCACTTCTGCACAGGCAGGTAATCTGTCCGACAGCCGTTGCCCACAGAACCTGTACGGAATCGTCCATGACACTTGAAGTCCCTGCGCACCGCCTCTCCGCCTCGGGCAAACCCGCCGGCCGCATTCGCCAGAAGAACGAACAGGCTATCATCCAGGCGGCCGAAGACGAGTTCGCCCGCCATGGTTTCAAGGGCACCAGCATGAACACCATCGCGCTGAAGGCCAACCTGCCCAAAGCCAACCTGCACTACTACTTCACCAACAAGCTCGGCCTGTACATCGCGGTGCTGAGCAATATCATCGAATTATGGGACAGCACCTTCAACGCCTTGAGCGTCGAGGACGATCCGGCCCAGGCGCTGGACCAGTACATCCGCACCAAGATGGAGTATTCGCGGCGCAATCCTCAGGCCTCGCGGATCTTCGCCATGGAAGTGATCAGCGGCGGACAATGCCTGACCGATTACTTCAGTGCCGACTACCGCGAATGGTTCCGCGGCCGCGCTGCCGTGTTCCAGGCCTGGATCGAGGCCGGCAAGATGGATCCGGTCGATCCGGTACACCTGATTTTCCTGCTCTGGAGCAGCACCCAGCACTATGCCGACTTCGCCACCCAGATCTGCCAGGTCACCGGGCGCAGCCGCCTGACCAAGCAGGACATGGAAGACGCCAGTAACAATCTTATCCACATCATTCTCAAAGGCTGCGGCATCACCACCGCGGCCGCCTGATCGCCAACTTATGCCTTCAACTCTGCTCGACGTGTGCGAATTACGCGAAGACATCCGCAAAAGCCGCTTCGTCACCCTCGCCGGCCCGATCACCAGCGTGGCCGACGCCATAACCTTCATCGAGCGCCACAGTGATCCGACCGCAACGCATAACTGCTGGGCCTGGAAACTCGGCCCGCAGTACCGCAGCAGCGACGATGGCGAACCGGGCGGCACCGCTGGCCGGCCCATCCTCGCCGCCATTGAGGCCCAGGACTGCGATCAGGTCGTGGTGCTGGTGATCCGCTGGTACGGCGGCATTCAGCTCGGCACCGGTGGCCTGGCGCGTGCCTACGGCGGCGGCGCCAACAAGTGCCTGCAGCAGGCGCCGAAACGCGAACTGGTGCAGCGCAGCGAATTCAACTGCAGTTGCACGTTCAGCGAACTGGCCCTGCTCAAACTGCGCCTGGGTGAAGTCGAGGGTCTGGTGCTGGACGAACAGTTCACCGCCAATGGCGTCGATCTGCGCGTGGCGTTGGGCGAGGCGCACCTCAGCACCCTGGCTCAACAGTTGGCAGACCTGAGCCGGGGCCGAATCCGCCTGGAGCGCTGCTGAAAGCTGCCCACACATACTGTTGGCCTGCCTGTGGATAAGCTTGGGGTACTTCACTGCAGACTTAGTCCTGCAATGGCTGTAGCTAACTGTACATATTTTGATCACGATTTGATGACAGCCGCAAACCACTGAAACTTCTGTGTTTAACCACATGCCGACCCATTGACCGAGCCGTTCAACGCCACCCTGCTTTCACACAATAACTGTGGAGCAGCCTGTGGATAAGCGGTGCGCGAATAGCCTGCACCCCTTTGAGCACAAGGCATGCGCAACTTCGATCATTTTTTGATCACTTGCCATTGCTGCCCTGCGAGTGCTGGCCTGGGGTATCCTGCGCCCTTCGTTCAAACGATCTTGGAGCTCCTATGTCCACCAGCAAACATGCCCTCATCATCGGTGCGTCTCGCGGGCTGGGTCTTGGCCTGGTACAACGTCTGCGCGAAGACGGCTGGAATGTCACCGCCACCGTGCGTGACGCGCACAAACCCGGCGCTCTGGCCGACGTTGCGGGGGTGCGCATCGAGTCCCTGGAAATGAATGACACCACCCTGCTCGACGGCCTCACGCAGCGGCTGCAGGGCAAAACGTTCGACCTGGTGTTCATCAACGCCGGCGTCATGGGCCCTCTGCCTCAGGATCTGGAAACCGTTCAAAACGAAGACATTGGCGCCTTGTTCATGACCAATGCCGTCGCACCGATCCGCGTGGCCCGTCGCCTGGTCGGGCACATTCGGCAAGACACCGGCGTGCTGGCCTTCATGAGCTCAGGTCTGGGCAGCGTGACCAGCCCGGACGGCAATGAAATCTGCCTGTACAAGGCGAGCAAGGCCGCCTTGAACTCGATGATCAACAGCTTCGTGGTGGAGCTGCAGCGCTCCGACTTGAGCGTGGTGGCCATGCATCCGGGTTGGGTGAAGACCGACATGGGCGGCGAGAACGCCGAAATAGACGTGTTCACCAGTACGCGCGGCATGCTCGACCAGATCAACGCACAGAGCGGCCACGGCGGCCTGCACTTCATCAACTACAAAGGCGACAGCCTGACCTGGTGAATTGAACGGCGGCGGGCGAGGCAGTAGACTCGATGCCTCGCCTTGCGGCGGACCTGGATCAGCAGACAGGACAACACTGAGCTGGCTAACCCTGAACCCATTTTCAGAGGAGCCGGCGCCATGCCTGCTACCCGTACCTGGTTGAAATCTCCCCTCGCCATCTTTACTGCCAACCACGCCGATGCCCGTGGCGGTCTGGTCATCGAAGGCGGTCGCATCAGCCAACTGCTGGCCTTGGGCGAACAGCCCGAACAACCCTGCGAGCAGGTCTTCGATGCCCGTCAACACGTGGTGCTGCCAGGCCTGATCAATACCCACCATCACTTCTACCAGACCCTCACTCGCGCCTGGGCGCCGGTGGTCAACCAGCCGTTGTTTCCCTGGTTGCAAACCCTCTATCCGGTCTGGGCCCGCCTGACCCCAGCCAGCCTGGCTTTGGCCAGCGAAGTCGCCTTGGCCGAACTGCTGCTCTCAGGCTGCACCACCGCTGCCGATCACCACTACCTGTTCCCCGACGGACTGGAGCACGCCATCGACATTCAGGTCGAGGTGGTACGCAAACTGGGCATGCGCGCCATGCTTACCCGCGGCTCGATGAGCCTGGGTCAGGCTGACGGCGGCCTGCCACCGCAGCAGACCGTACAGCAAGGCGAAACCATCCTGGCCGACAGCCAGCGACTTATCCACCGCTACCACGAGCGAGGTGACGGGGCGCGCATCCAGGTCGCCCTGGCGCCGTGTTCACCGTTTTCCGTCACCCCGCAGATCATGCGCGCCAGCGCGGCCCTGGCCGAAGAACTGGACGTGCGCCTGCATACCCACCTGGCCGAAACCCTCGACGAGGAACACTTCTGCCTGCAACGCTTCGGGCTGCGCACAGTGGACTATCTGGACAGCGTCGGTTGGCTTGGCCCACGCACCTGGCTGGCCCACGGCATCCATTTCAACCCGGAGGAAATCGCCCGACTCGCAGACGCCGGTACCGGCGTATGCCATTGCCCGAGCTCGAACATGCGCTTGGCCTCGGGCATTTGCCCGACGGCGGACTTGGAGGCCGCTGGCGCGATCGTGGGCCTGGGCGTGGACGGCTCGGCCTCCAACGATGCCTCCAACATGCTCCTCGAAGCGCGCCAGGCCCTGTATCTGCAGCGCCTGCGCTACGGCGCCGAACAGATCACCCCGCAGCGGGCGCTGAACTGGGCCACCCGGGGCTCGGCACAATTGCTGGGCAGGGATGACATCGGTGAACTGGCCGTCGGCAAGCAGGCCGACCTGGCGCTGTTCAAACTCGACGAACTGCGTTTCTCCGGCAGCCATGACCCGCTCTCGGCCTTGCTGCTGTGCGCGGCAGACCGAGCGGACCGGGTGATGGTGGCCGGGCAATGGCGGGTGATCGATGGCCAGATCGAAGGACTGGATGTGCAGAAGCTGATCGCCGACCACCGCCAGGCCGCCGCCGCCTTGATCAACGGCTGAGCCTGGCCGGGGGTTGCCAGTCAGCCCCCGGCCTGTCGCCGCGCGTCCAGGCCTGTAGAATGTCGGCCAACCGTGACTGATTCGAGAGTTTTCCCATGTACAACTGGCTCAACGCCTTGCCCAAGGCCGAACTGCACATGCACCTGGAGGGTTCGCTGGAGCCCGAGTTGCTGTTCGCATTGGCTGCCCGCAACAAGATCGCGCTGCCGTGGACGGATGTGGAGGCACTACGCAGTGCCTACGCCTTCAACAACCTGCAAGAGTTCCTCGACCTCTATTACCAAGGTGCGGACGTACTGCGTACCGAGCAGGATTTCTATGACCTGACCTGGGCCTACCTGCAACGCTGCAAGGCGCAGAATGTGATCCATACCGAGCCGTTCTTCGACCCTCAGACCCATACCGACCGGGGCATTCCCTTCGAGGTGGTGCTCGGTGGCATCGGCCAGGCCCTCAAGGACGGCCGCGAGCAGTTGGGCGTCAGTAGCGGCCTGATCCTCAGCTTCCTGCGCCACCTGAGCGAAGACGAGGCGCACAAGACACTCGACCAGGCACTGCCCTTCCGTGACGCATTCATCGCCGTCGGCCTGGACAGCTCGGAAAAAGGCCATCCTCCCAGCAAATTCCAGCGCGTATTCGACCGCGCCCGCAGCGAAGGCTTCGTGGCCGTGGCCCACGCCGGTGAAGAAGGCCCGCCCGAGTACATCTGGGAAGCCCTCGACCTGCTCAAGATCAAGCGCATCGACCATGGCGTGCGCGCCATCGAGGACGAGCGCCTGATGCAGCGCATCATCGACGAGCAGATCCCACTGACCGTCTGCCCGCTGTCCAATACCAAGCTGTGCGTGTTCGAGCACATGGGCCAGCACAACATCCTCGACATGCTCGAGCGCGGCGTGAAGGTCACCGTCAACTCGGACGACCCTGCCTACTTCGGGGGTTACGTCACCGAAAACTTCATGGCGCTGCACGAGCATCTAGGCATGACTCAGGACCAGGCACAGCGCCTGGCGCAGAACAGTCTGGACGCTCGTCTAGTCTGATTCGAACCTGGCCGCCTTGCACTTCAACCCACCTGCAAGGCGGGAACGTTGGCGATGCGATTGATTTCCTGCACACCGAGTGTCGAGAGCTTCAGGGTTCGGGTGCCCTCCTGTTCACGTATCCACCCCGACTGCAGGAACAGACTGAGCAGCGCCTGGCCGAGCGCACCGCCCAAATGGGCGCTGCTGTCGCTCCATTCGCTGCAATGGCAGATTTCGCATCTGCCGCGTTGGCGCGGTGCCAGCGCATCGATGTAGACGCCGATCTGCGCCAGTTGCACACGTCCCTCAGCGCTGACGCTGGCCTGCAATTGACTGCCTTCCAACCACCCCGCACACGCCATGCGCCGGTACAGGTCAGCCGCCAGCTCGCCGCCCAGGTGATCACCGCACCGACGCGCCCGGCGCAGTGACACCGGCACCTGCAGCGGCTTGATCGAGGCCAGGTTCTCCGCGCGACTGCCCAGCTGCACGCTGGCCAAAGCCTCGACCGCCGCCACCACCTCAGGCGTCGCCAGGCGGAAATAGCGCTTGCGCCCGCGCGCTTCCAGCCGCAACAGACCGGCAGACGACAATAGAGACAGGTGGGCACAAGCCGAGGAAGGTGTCACGCCTATCATCGAAGCCAACTCGTCGGCATGCCGGGCCGAGCCATCGATGAGGGCCCAGAGCATCGCACTGCGTTTGGGCTCGGCCATCAGGCCGGCGATCTGGCTGATACTGCTGACTGCTTTCATGCTCCATCCACTCCCTGCAAAGTCATGTTTCTTGTCCGATGGCCATCCATGGCACCCAGCATCGCCCGCAGTGGCGGCACATGGGACCGGTGAGTTCAGACGCAACGTTCGGCACTGCAGTCTGAGAGGGAAATCGCTCTGTCTGCATTGCCTGCGCGGGCAAGTATAAGCCGCCAGAACCCCTGCACTAGAGGGAGCTGGTGGCTATAGGGAAGCCCGGCGAACGAGGGTGGCAGTACCCTCTGCAAGGTAGGAAAAATAGAAAGAAGGTCGGGATTCGGGGCATTCGCTCTGCGTCAAAGGACACGGGCCTTCGCGGTCGTGCATCGGTTCGTAGACCAGAAACAATGCCGACAGTCACCTTCCATAAGTAGTGCATGCAAATGCGAAGGTTCATCGAGCTGCCAGACCATGACCATCGGTCAGCAGTCGCGTGCCACGTCTGGCGATCCACCTCAGTCGGACTAAACTCATGTCCCGCCGTCACATCCACACGAGGACGCCGCCATGAAGATTGTCGTCTGTGCTTCGAACCACCATCGGACCTGCCCCTGGCAGGTTCAGCTCGATCAACAGGTGGGATTTCGCAGCGAGGTGGAGGCGCGCGCCTTCGTCGCCTCGCTGCAGGCGCGTCTGAATGCACCCCACAGTCTCATGCAGGCGCCTTCGCCTGGCGGCGTCGAGTCAGCAGCGCGACGCTGACCACCAGCAGGCCGCACAGACTGATCACCAGCGACATCGGCACGGCGCTGCCGTCATGCAGCACACCCACCAGCGCCGCAGCCATTGCCGCGACACTGAATTGCAGGCAGCCCAGCAAAGCCGAGGCGCTGCCTGCCCGGGCACCCTGCCCATTCATGGCGCAGGCCGAGGCATTGGGAATGATGCAGCCCAGGCTCGCGATACACACGAACAGCGGCAGCAACAGTGGCCAGAGTGCCGCCGGATGCAGCGCCGACACCATCAGCAAAGCCAGCCCTGCCAACAGGTACACCCAGACCGCACGCACCAGCAGCCATCCCGGCGGGCGTCTGGACAGCAGGCGCGCATTGAACTGGGCGACCAGGATGAAGCCCGCCGCGTTGGTGCCGAACAGCCAGCCATAGTGCTCGGCGGGCACGCCATAAAGCTTGATGAACACGAACGGAGAACCGGCGATGTAGGCGAACATGCCGGCGATCGCGACCCCACCGGTCAGCGCATGACCGATGAACAGCGGATCGCGCGCCAGCCGCAGGTATTGGCGCAGCGCACCGGACAGCGGCTGACGGGGCACATGCGCCGGCAGGCTTTCCGGCAGTCCCAACACCACCGCCAGCAGCGCCGCTGCGCTGAACAGGCTCAACGACAGGAAGATCGACTGCCAGCCGGCGACGTTGACCAGCGCACCGCCCAGCATGGGCGCCAGGATCGGCGCGAGGCCCATGACCAGCATGAGTTGCGAGAACACCTTGGCCGAGGCCACGGCATCGCATTTGTCACTGACGATGGCCCGCGACAGCACCATGCCCGCACAGCCACCAAGCGCCTGAACGAACCGCGCCATCACCAAGGTCTGAAGGTTGGGCGCGTAAGCGCAGGCCAGTGAAGCCAGCGTGAACAGCCCCACGCCGAACAACAGCGGCTTGCGCCGTCCGAAGCGATCCGCCGCGGGGCCATAGGCCAACTGACCGATCGACAGCCCGAGGAAGTAGACGGCCAAGGTCGTCTGGATCTGCCGCTCGTCGGTCGCGAAGGCATGTGCCATGGCCGGAAAAGCGGGCAGGTAGAAGTCGATTGCCAAAGGCCCGAACGCACTCAAGGCGCCCAGGATCATCACCATTCGCAGGTTCATCAAAAATCCATAGCAGGCTAAGCAAAGCCGCTAGTCTACAGCCACCCATTCGCCATGCCAGTAAAACCTGACGATTCGCCGAGCGCCCGGCTCCTCCTGATAAAAATGCCAGGTTACACCCCGTCCAGCGGGTCATAGCATCCTGATCGAAGGCGATGACTGGCACTGCACCGTTCGATGTCATCGCGCCCCCAGACCGATCCCGCGATCAGGAGCACGGCATGAACTCATCAAATGGCAGGCCAGATATCGAAGCTGTGGCCGAACTCTACTTCACCGACCTCTACGACAGCCCGGCGAACCCACGATTAGGGATCAACTACGAGTTGCTCAAACGGCCCGTGCGGCTGCACGCGTCGATGGCCAACGTGCCCAAGATCGGTGATGAAGTGATCCTGTACTGGAACGATGTGCCGGTACAGACCATCATCATTGACGGCAGCATGGTCGGTAACCCGCGCCTTCAGTTCTCGGTACCGGTCAGCCGCGTCCAACCTCCGTCGGGACGGGTCTTCTACACCTATGAGGACAAAGTCTCCGGCGAGCCGCCCGAGCGCAGCCCTGTGCGCACGATCGCAGTGAACACTCAGGTACCCGGCGGCGCTGGCCCGGATATGCAACCGCCCTACAACAGTCGCCTCACACCGTGCACCGTAACGCCGAATCCCGTCACCAACCTGGGTGCCACCGTTCGAGTGCAGGTGCCGCGCTGGTTGAACAAGAAAGTCGGTGACGAACTGATCGTCTACTGGGGCGGCGTGCCGGTGAATCACCCCAAGGTAACCAACCCCTCGATTCCCGAGTCGGTGGTGATTCCCGCAGCGGTCGTGATGATGGTGGGCACCCAAGGCACCGTGCCGGTGACTTACGACATTCGCGACTCCGTTGATAACTATTCCCGCCAGGCACGCCCTACCCAGGTCCGGGTGCAATTGGCAGCACCCGCTGTCAGGGCCAACGGCTCACGGGTCACGCTGATCGACCTCAGAGGCCTGAATCGACTGGATGTACTGGTGCCGGACTACGGTATGCAGGAGGGCGACTCCGTCACCCTGCTCTGGCAGGGCGCAGCCAATCGGCAGAAGACCGAGCGAGTGGTCGGCATCGGCCCGATGACTATCCCGGTGGATCTGGGTTGGGCGCGGGAAAACAAGGACCGCCAGGTGAGCGTGAGTTTCGTGGTGACCCGCGGCGGCCAGACCATGACCTCATCCGTCGCGACGGTGCAGGTCAACGAATCCACCGAGCAACTGTTCCTGCCGGCGCCCACTGTGAGGGACCTGCAAAATGGCATGCTCGACTATCACTGGCTGCTCGACAACCGTGGCGGCGAAGCAACCGTCGTAGTGCCGGCCTACACCGGGATGCGCTTGGGGCATACGGTCAGGGTGAGCTGGTCGAACAACGTGGTCTGGAACACGGCGGTGCAGACGGTTCGCGCCATCGGCCCGATGGAATTCAAGATCCGCTCCATCGAAGTCATCGACACCGTCGGCCATTTCGCCAACGTGAACTACACCGTGGTCACCGAGCCCAATGGCCGGATAAACGCCTCGCAGTTCTATCGCGTTCAGGTCAAGGACTACGACGCGCCCTTCCAGTCCATGCCGCCACCGTTCATGCTCAACAGCAATACGTTGCGCGCTCCCTTTCCTGGCAAGCGTACGCTTCGCACGGTATTTCGCTGGTACCACCCTGAATCGGGCTGGCAGCAGGATTCGCCGATCTACTACGGCAGAGAAGGCAATCCGTACCTGGACTGGACGGTTCCCGCCGCCTGGATCGCCGCCAACCGAGGACGTACGGTGTATGTCAGCTATTCGATGAGCGTGGACGACGGTCGGATCCATGTGAGCCGCTACCTGCGCTACAACGTCCCGGCCTGAGTCCGCCGGGCACGGCTGCAGCAAGGCCACTGGCCACTGCGCCCGTGCCCTGCGCCGTCAGGCTAGCTGCGCCTGATACCCCTCCTCCACGATCGCCGCGACGATCCGCTCGGCCGGCGATTCGCTCTGCACCTTCACCTGACGCCCCGGCAGATCCACCTCCACCTGGGCTGCTGCGTCCACCGCCTGAATCGCCTGGGTCACCGCCTTGACGCAGTGGCCGCAGGTCATGCCTTGAACATTGAACACGTGCATGGTGCTACCTCCTGATGATTTCGCCGCAGTCTCGACCTTGCCATGGTGGCAAGGTCAAGCGCCTCGATGACGGGCCGGGGTAGCAATCCTTGCCAACCTCGGCCAAGCTGCGCTTTTGCAGATCGTCAGCCAGCAGGAGACTCTTCATGTTCAGGGCAACAGCGGGCGTTGTCGGGCTTTTGGGCACGTTGGCCATGGTGCCGCCGGCCAGCGCCGAGGACAACGCGCAGTACAGCGTACTGATCATTTCCCGGGAGCGTCTGGAAGTGGCCACCAGCTGCGAAATCGGCGTTTACCTCAACGACCAACTGTCCGGTCGCGTCTTCCAGGAACAATCGACCTCATTCAATTTGCCGCCAGGGCCGGTGGACGTGCGCCTGCGCCTGCTGCCCGGCCAGGCGCCCGGCTGCGGCGCAGGCGTGGAAGATCAGCGCAGCACTCGACTGGTGCTGCAAGCCGGTCAGATCAACAAGTACCGCATCGCCTTGGGCCAGAATGGACTGCAGCTCAAGCGAGCCGACCTGGGGTATTGACCTTCCCCGCATGGCAAGGTTGATGCTGCAGGCCTGATCAAGGAGAGAAGCCATGGCCGCAACCACCACCTTCGACCTGCCGATTGCCGGCATGACCTGTGCGAGCTGCGTCGGCCGCGTCGAACGCGCGCTGCAGAAGGTCGACGGCGCTGCCCAGGTCAGCGTCAACCTGGCCACCGAACAGGCCCGCATCCAGGCCCCGGCCAGCAGCCTACCGGCGTTGATCGATGCCGTGCGTCAAGCCGGCTACCGTGTACCGACCCACACCCTGGAACTGCAGATCGGCGGCATGACCTGCGCCAGTTGCGCGGGCCGCGTCGAACGGGCACTGGCCAAACTGCCGGGCGTCGAACAGGTCAGCGTCAACCTGGCCAGCGAACGCGCTCACCTGGAAGTGCTGGCGGGCATGGCCGAGGCGGCATTGATCGCCGCCGTCGAACAGGCCGGCTACAGCGCCCGCCTGCCGCGCGATGCCCACGACGACCGACACCAGGCTCAGCGTCGCCTGCGCCGCGAGCGCCTGGCGGTACTCGCCGCCGTGCTGCTGGCCCTGCCGCTGGTGCTGCCGATGCTGGTGCAACCGTTCGGCCTGCACTGGATGCTGCCGGCCTGGGCGCAGTTCGCGCTGGCCACGCCAGTGCAGTTCATCCTCGGCGCACGCTTCTACAAGGCCGCCTGGAAAGCCGTGCGCGCAGGCGCCGGCAACATGGACCTGCTGGTCGCGTTGGGCACCAGCGCCGGCTATGGCCTGAGCCTCTATCAATGGGCGCAGGCGCCGGCTGGAATGGAGCCCCATCTGTATTTCGAGGCCTCGGCAGTGGTGATCGCTCTGGTGCTGCTGGGCAAGTACCTGGAAAGCCGCGCCAAGCGTCAGACCGCCAGCGCTATCCGCGCCCTGGAAGCCCTGCGGCCGGAGCGCGCCGTGCGAGTGATCGACGGCAGTGAAGAGGAGGTATCGATCAGTCAGTTGCGCCTGGGCGACCAGGTGCTGGTCAAGCCAGGCGAGCGGTTCCCGGTCGACGGCGAGGTGCTCGAAGGCAGCAGTCATGCCGACGAGGCGCTGATCAGCGGTGAAAGCCTGCCAGTGGCCAAAGCGCCTGGCGACAGCGTCACCGGTGGAGCGATCAACGGCGAAGGCCGCTTGCTGGTGCGCACCCAGGCGCTGGGCACCGAGACGGTACTGGCACGCATCATCCGCCTGGTCGAGGACGCCCAAGCGGCCAAGGCGCCGATCCAGAAGCTGGTGGATCGGGTCAGCCAGGTGTTCGTCCCGGCGGTACTGGTACTGGCGCTGATCACCCTGGTCGGCTGGTGGCTGGCCGGTGCGCCGCTGCAAAGCGCGCTGATCAACGCCGTCGCCGTGCTGGTGATCGCCTGCCCGTGCGCCCTGGGCCTGGCGACACCGGCGGCGATCATGGCCGGCACCGGCGTAGCCGCCCGCCACGGCATCCTGATCAAGGACGCTGAAGCCCTGGAGCGCGCCCATGCGGTGAACCGCGTGGTGTTCGACAAGACCGGCACGCTCACCTCCGGCAGCCCGCGCATCGTTCATTCGCAGGCGGCAGCAGGCGCCGACCATGACCTGCTGCGCCTGGCCGGTGCCCTGCAACGCGGCAGCGAGCACCCGCTGGCCAAGGCCGTCCTGGAAGCCGGGCGCGAGCAAGGCCTGGACATTCCCCAGGTCAGTGACAGCCAGTCGCTGACCGGACGCGGTATCCAGGGCACGGTCGAAGGCCGGGTGCTGGCGCTGGGCAACCGCCGCCTGCTCGACGAGAACGAATTGCAGCCGGGCCCCTTGCTGACCCCGGCAAACACCTGGGAAGCCGAGGGCCGCACGTTGTCGTGGCTGATCGAGTGCTCGCCGCAGCGCCAGGTGCTGGGCCTGTTCGCCTTCGGCGACAGCCTCAAGCCCGGTGCCGACCAGGCGATCGCCGCCTTGCATGCCCAAGGCATCAGCAGCCACCTGTTGACGGGCGACAACCGCGGCAGCGCCCGGGTGGTTGCCCAAGCCTTGGGCATCGACGATGTACACGCCGAAGTGCTGCCGGCCGACAAGGCGGCCACCGTCAACGCATTGAAGCAGCAAGGCGTGGTGGCCATGGTCGGTGACGGCATCAACGACGCGCCCGCCCTGGCCGCTGCCGACATCGGCATCGCCATGGGCGGTGGCACCGATGTGGCCATGCAGGCCGCCGGTATCACGCTGATGCGCGGTGACCCGCGCCTGGTGCCGGCGGCGCTGGAAATCAGCCACAAGACCTACGCCAAGATTCGTCAGAACCTGTTCTGGGCCTTCATCTATAACCTGGTTGGCATCCCCCTCGCCGCCTTCGGTTACCTCAACCCGGTGCTGGCCGGCGCCGCCATGGCCTTGTCCAGCGTCAGCGTGGTCAGCAACGCCCTCTGGCTCAAGACCTGGAAGCCGCGCGACATCGCCGTCAAGGAGACCCCATGAACATCGGCCAGGCCGCCCGGCGTACCGGGCTCAGCGCCAAGATGATCCGCTACTACGAGTCCATTGGCCTGCTCAAGCCCGCGCTGCGCAGCGACAGCGGCTATCGCCTCTACCAGCAGGAGGACCTGCACAGCTTGAACTTCATCAAGCGCTCGCGCGACCTGGGCTTCTCCCTGGACGAGGTCGCGCGTCTGCTGGCGCTGTGGCAGGACCGCCAGCGCGCCAGCGCCGATGTGAAGGCGCTGGCGACCCAGCACATCGAGGACCTGAACCGTCGGATCGAGGAAATGGTGAGCCTGCGCGACACCCTCAGCGAGTTGGTCGCCCATTGCCATGGCGATGATCGACCCGACTGTCCGATCCTCCAGGGCCTGGCGGATGAAGGCAGTTGCTGCCAATGAGCGCCCTCAAGCACGGCAATTGGGTATGCCCTAATAGCCAGGTATGACTGAAGCGGCCTCGTCTGCCGCTTTCATCCCCTAAAACTGGGAGTTTTCCTACAGACTCCTTCAGAAACACCAGCGCCCTGCCGATGCCCTTGATACCAGTTCCATGCGTCTACAAGAAAAAATCCGGGAGCGCGAATGAACATCAAGCAGAAACTCACCTGGGCTTTCGCCGTCATTGCCGGCTTGCCCATCGTCATCGTCGCCGCCGTGGTGGTACTCAACCTGCGCGAAGACGCGCGGGACGATTTCCTCGACAGCAGCAGCCGGGAAATCCGCCAGGTCGCCAATGCGATGAACATGTTCTTCCAGGGCATCGACGAGAACGTCGACTACCTGGCCTCCCTGCCCCAGGTCGGCGCCGCAGGCAGCAACCTGAACAAGTTCATGAGCGCCAACCCGCCCACCGAACTGGGTGAGCAGGACAAACTGGTACTGGCCGCCTTCACCCGTCTGGCTGAAACCCACCCGGCCTACGCCTATGTGTCCTATGGCGTCAGCGACGGCGGTTATGTCGGCTGGCCCGCCGGGCAGAAGTACACCAACTACGACCCACGCCAGCGCCCCTGGTATCAACTGGCGATGGCCAACCCCGGCAAGACCGTGCGCACCGGCGCCTATTACTGGGCTGCCGACGACCTGGCGCTGATCGGCACCGTACGCGCCGTCAACAACCAACTCGGCGCGCCTGGCGGCGTGGTCAACATCGACGTGTCGCTCAAGGGCCTCAGCGAAATCGTCAAGAAGATCAAGCTGGGCGAAAGCGGCTACCTGATGCTGGTGGAAAAGAACGGCAACGTGCTGGTCGACCCACGCGACCCCAACCATAACTTCAAGCAGTTGGAGAGCTTCGGCGGCGGCTACGCCGAGTTGGCCAAGGCCGGCAAGGGTCTGGTGCAGGTGCGTATCGACGACCAACCGTACATGGCCAACGTCTACGTCGACGAGCAGTTGGGCTGGACCTTCATCGGCCTGATCCAGCAGGACGAGGTCATGCAGGCCGCCACCCGCCTGACCTGGCAGATCGGCGTCATCGCCCTGGTGCTCGCCGCGCTGTTCGCGGTGGCCGGCGCCACCTTCGCCAAGCTCATCGTGCGGCCGATCACCGGTGTCAGCAGTGGCCTGGAAGGCATCGCCCAGGGCGAAGGTGACCTGACCCGCAACCTCGACGTGCGCGGCAACGACGAAACCGCGCAGTTGGCCAGTTGGTTCAACCAGTTCCTCGGCGCGATCCGCAGCCTGATCCAACACATCGGCGGCGCCGCCGGGAAGATTCTCGCCACCTCGGCCAGTTCCACCCGGGTGTCCGGCGACATGGCCGAGGCGGCCGGTCGCCAGCGCGAAGCGGTGGACATGGTCTCCACGGCCTTCCACGAAATGGTCGCCACCGCCAACGAAGTGGCGCGTTCGTGCAGCCAGGCCGCGCAATCGGCCGACAGCGGCCAGCAGCAGGCGCGCCAGGGTCAGCAGCAGATCGACGCGGCGGTGCAGAGCGTCGATCGCCTGAGCCATGAGATCGAGCAGTCGGCCCAATCGATGCAACAACTGGAGCGTGACAGCAATTCGATCCAGTCGATTCTGGGCACCATCCGCTCGATCGCCGAGCAGACCAACCTGCTGGCGCTCAACGCCGCCATCGAAGCGGCCCGTGCCGGCGAACAGGGCCGCGGCTTCGCCGTGGTCGCCGACGAAGTGCGCGCCCTGGCCAAGCGCACCGCCGACTCCACCGCCGAGATCGACGGCTTGCTGGGCAACCTGGCCAGCCGTACGGCCCAGGTGGCTGCGCAGATGCATGCCAGCCTGGACGTGTCGCAGCAGTCGGTCAGCCGCATCGGCGAGGCACGTGACAGCTTCGGTCAGATCCGTGAGTCGGTGGACGTCATCCGCGACATGAATACGCAGATCGCCACCGCCGCTGAAGAGCAGCACCAGGTGGCCGAAGACATCAACCGCCACATCAGCCAGATCCATGGCGATGCGCAGTTGGTAGCCGAACTGGCGCAGGCGGCGCGGCAAGACTCGCAAAGCCTGGAAGGCCTGTCCAGCGAACTGGATGCGTTGGTGCGCCGGTTCAAGACCTGAAGATCAGAGGCGCAGTTCGCCTGGCGTGGCACCGAACAGCTGCTTGAAGGCGGCAATGTAGGCCGAGGTGGAGTCGTAGCCGCAGCCCAGCGCCGCCTCGGTGACGCTGTGCCCGGCTTCGAGCAGCGCCAGCGACGACAGCAGACGCATGCGCTGGCGCCAGTTGCGAAAACTCAAGCCGGTCTCGCGCTGGAACAGGCGCATGAGTGTCTTGTCCGAGCACTCCAGTTGCAGCGCCCACTGCTGCAGGGTCTGCGCTCGATCGGGCGCGGCGATCAGCGCATTGCACAGCGCCAACAGGCCGGGATGGCGCGGCAGCGGCAACGAGAAGCCGACGTGCGGCAGCGTCTGCAACTGGTCGAGCAGCACCGCCACCAGGCGGGCCTCGGCCGTGTCGCCTTCCGGGTAGGCCGCCGGCAGTTGGCAGAATTGCTTGATCAGCTCGCGCGCCAGGGGCGTCACCTCCACCACCTGGCAGGCATCGGCGCCCCAGGTGCAGGCATCGCGACGCACATAAAGGCTGCGCATTTCCGCCTGCATCGAGGTCACCACCTCGTGCTCCAGACCCGCCGGAATCCACACCCCCCACTGCGGCGGAGCAAAGTAGCTGCCATCGCTGGTGTAGACGCCCAGCACGCCACTGATGGCGTAGGAGAACTGCGCCCAGTCATGCTGATGGCGCGGGGTCCAGGAGCCTGCGCCGAGGCTTTCGGCGCGGGCGTACAGCGGCCGCGGCAAGCGCTGCAGCGTGGGGATGGCACGGGGGGCAGTGAGGGGACCTGGGGTCGGCATGGCGCGGCTTGTTGTCGTGGTTTGGCCAAAGGTTACCACCTCAGCGCTCGACGATCGCCGTCACCCCCTGCCCGCTCGCAGCGCAGATCGAGATCAGTCCGCGACCCTTGCCGGCCTTGGCCAGCAACTTGGCCATGTTCGCCAGAATCCGCCCACCGGTGGCGGCGAACGGATGACCGGCAGCCAGCGAGCTGCCCTTGACGTTGAGCCGGCTGCGGTCGATGGCGCCCAGCGCCGCGTCGAGCCCCAGCACCTCGCGACAGTAGCGCTCGTCCTCCCAGGCCTTGAGAGTGCACAGCACCTGGGCGGCGAAGGCTTCATGGATTTCGTAGTAGTCGAAGTCCTGCAAGCTCAGGCCATTACGCGCCAACAGGCGTGGCACCGCATGCACCGGCGCCATCAGCAGACCTTCGCGACCTTTGACGAAGTCCACGGCGGCCGCCTCGCCGTCCACCAGATAGGCCAGCACCGACAATCCCTGCTGCTCGGCCCAGGCCTCGCTGCCCAGCAGCACCAGCGAGGCGCCATCGGTGAGCGGGGTGGAGTTGCCAGCGGTCAGGGTGCCCTTGGGACCTTTGTCGAACACCGGCTTGAGCTTGGCCAACTGCTCGGCGGTGAGATCTGGCCGCAGGTTGTTGTCGCGGGTCAGACCCAGGTAGGGCGTGAGCAGGTCATCGTGCCAACCCTGGTCATAGGCCTCGGCCAGGTGCTGGTGACTGAGCAGCGCCAGTGCGTCCTGCTCGGCGCGCTCGATCTGCCAGGTCTGCGCCATGCGCTCGCAGTGCTCGCCCATCGACAGCCCGGTGCGCGGCTCGCCATTGCGCGGGAACTCGGGCTTGAGAAAGCTCGGCCGCAGTTTGAGAAACGGCTTCAGACGTTCGCTCAGTTGCCGACCGCGGTTGGCTTCCAGCAGCACCCGGCGCAGCCCCTCGTTGATCGCGATCGGTGCATCGGAAGTGGTGTCCACGCCGCCGGCGATGGCGCTGTCGATCTGCCCGAGGGCGATCTTGTTCGCCACCAGCAGCGCAGCCTCCAGCCCCGTGCCACAGGCCTGCTGGATGTCGTAGGCGGGGGTCTGCGGCGACAGCCGCGAGCCGAGCACGCATTCGCGGGTCAGGCTCAGGTCGCGCGAGTGCTTGAGCACCGCGCCGGCCACCACTTCGCCCAGGCGCAGCCCGTGCAGCCGATAGCGCTCCACCAGACCTTCCAGCGTCGCCGTGAGCATCGCCTGGTTGCTGGCGGTGGCGTAGGCGCCGTTGGAGCGGGCGAACGGAATACGGTTGCCGCCCAGGATCGCAACGCGACGAGGTGACTGCATGCTGATTTCTCCTGAAACAATTTGAGCCAATTTATCGAGTCACGCGTTGACCCGCGCCATTGGGCAAAGCCTCAGCCTAGGCGCTTTTTCGAGGATTCGAACGACCTGCGCGCAATTAAGGTCCACACTTGCATGCTTGCCTTCAGGGAGACCCGCATCATGAGCGATCGCTATATCGGCTTCGCCAACTCCACGCTCGGCCGCCGCCTGGTCGATGCCCTTGGCCTACCCCGCCCGGCTGCACTGGAACGCTGGCAGGCCGGACGCCTGCGGCCCATCGAGGGCGCCCTGGTACTCGGCGGAGGCCCCTTGGCGCGGCGCGTCGAGGCCCTGGCCCCGGCACTCACCGACGAGTGCTACCACTTCGAAGGTGTTGATCTGCAATCGCCCGCCTGGGTCGCTGGCCTGGGGCCGAAGATCAAGGCGGTGGTGTTCGATGCCAGTCATCTGTCCGACAGCGATACGCTCGGGCAGTTGCGCGCGTTCTTTCAACCGCTGCTGCGCAGCCTCGCCCCGTGCGCCAAGGTGGTGATTCTCGGGCGCGCCCCGGAGCAGCTCGACGACCCGCTGGCCCGTGTGGCCCAGCGCGCCCTGGAAGGGTTCAGTCGCTCGCTGGCCAAGGAGCTGCGCAATGGCGGCACGGCACAGTTGCTGTACGTGGGCGCTGCGGCCGACAATCAGCTCGAAGGCGCGCTGCGCTTCTTCCTGTCGCCCAAGAGCGCCTTCGTTTCCGGCCAGGTCCTGCGCCTGGAGGCCTGCGCCCGCCAGGTGCAGGACTGGACCCGACCGCTGGCGGGCAAGCGCGCGCTGGTCACGGGCGCTGCACGCGGCATCGGTGCTGCCATTGCCGAGACCCTGGCCCGCGACGGTGCGCAGGTGATCCTGCTGGACGTGCCGCCGGCACAGAAAGACCTCGACGCCCTGGCCGCGCGCATCGGCGCGCAGTCGCTGGCCCTGGACATCTGTGCCAGCGACGCCGCGTCGCAGTTGCAGCAGGCCCTGCCCGACGGCCTGGACATCCTGGTGCACAACGCCGGCATCACCCGCGACAAGACCCTGGCCAACATGACCCCCGACTACTGGGATGCGGTCATGGCCGTCAACCTCAAGGCCCCGCAGCAATTGACCCAGGCATTGCTCGACGGCGGCCAGTTGCACGACGATGCGCGCATCGTGCTGCTGGCCTCGGTCAGCGGCATCGCCGGCAATCGCGGCCAGGCCAACTATGCGGCGAGCAAGGCCGGCCTGATCGGCCTGGCCCAGGCCTGGGCCGCGCCCCTGGGCGAGCGCGGCATCAGCATCAACGCGGTGGCGCCCGGCTTCATCGAGACCCACATGACCGCCGCCATGCCCATGGGCTTGCGCGAGGCTGGCCGCAGGCTGAGCTCGCTCGGCCAGGGTGGCCGCCCGCAGGACGTTGCCGAGGCTGTCGCCTGGCTGGCGCAGCCGGGCACCGGCGCGGTCAGCGGCCAGTACCTGCGGGTCTGCGGCCAAGCCTTGATAGGAGCGTGAACATGAAGCGATCCTGGCTCGACCTGCACAGCCCCGAGGCTCGCAGCCGCCTCTATCTGAGGGCACTGGGCAAGCGCAAGATCACCGGCACGCGCCTGCCCGAACGCGGCCTGCGCTGTTTTCTGCGCATCGACCCGCCCAACCTTCAGGCCTATCGGCGGCTGTGCCATTTCAGCGATGACCGCCGGCTACCGGCCACGTACCCGCATGTCATGGCCTTCACCCTGCAATTGCAACTGCTCACCGCCGCAGACTTTCCGTTTCCGCTGCTGGGGCTGGTGCACCTGCACAACGACATCGAAGTGCTGCGTCCCTTGGGCGGTCTCGAAGGCCTGCGTTTCGCGGTATACGCCGACAACCTGCAGGCCCATGCCAAGGGCGGCACCTTCGACCTGGTCACCGAGGCCCACGATGGCCTGGGCGTGCTCTGGCGCGAGACCAGCCGCATGCTGGTCAGGGGCCTGAAGCTCGACGGCGTGGCGCACGCGCCGGCGGGCGAGCCATCGCTGGCGGGCCTGACGGACGTCACGCGCTGGTACGCCGACCGCGACATCGGCCGGCGCTATGCCAAGGTCTGCGGCGACTACAACCCCATTCACCTGAGCGCTGCCAGCGCCCGGCTGTTCGGTTTCCCCAAGGCGATCGCCCACGGCATGTGGAGCAAGGCCATGGCCCTGGCCGCCCTGCGCGGGCATCTGCCGGTGGCCGGCTACGGTTTCGCCGTGGACTTCCACAAGCCGGTGCGCTTGCCTTCGGAAGTGTCCCTGAGCGCCAGCCAGGCGGCGCCAGACGGACGGCTGGCGCTGACCGGCCACGGCGAACTGCTGCACATGACCGGGGCCTGGCGAGCGCTGTAGCGCGCTCGCAATTCACTTGCTTTGCTTCCTGGCGCGTCCGAAGCTATGCGCCAGAAGGAGAGTCCCCGATGAATCTGCAAGAACTGACCAAGCGCCTGCACCGGATCCGCGACGACAACGACTGGCGCGGCTTCCACAGCCCGAAGAACCTGGCAATGGCTGCCAGCGTGGAGATGGCCGAGCTGGTGGAAATCTTCCAGTGGCTGAGCGAAGCGCAATCGCGCCAACTGTCCCCCGAGCAGCTCGCCCATGCCGGCCAGGAGGTCGGCGACGTGGTGCTGTACCTGCTGTTGCTGTGCAGCGAACTGGGGCTGGACATGGACGCGGTGGTGCGGGCCAAGCTCGCCGACAGCGAACGGCGCTTCGCCCCATGAACGACCGTCATTTCGATGAGCTGGCCAGCCGTTTCGCCGAGAAGATCTATGGCGGCGCCAAGGGCGCCATTCGCCTGGCGGTGTTGCAGGCCGACCTGGCCGAGCGCTTGCCCGAGCGCCCGCTGCGCATCCTCGATGTCGGCGCAGGCCTCGGGCACATGGCATTGTGGCTGGCCCAACGCGGGCACTCGTTGACCCTCGCCGAGCCCGCTGCGCCGATGCTCGACGGCGCCCGTGAACGCTTCGCCGAGGCGGGCCAGCGTGCCACGTTCATCCAGGCGCCCTGGCAGGACCTGCTCGGCCAACTCACCGAGCCATTCGACGTGGTGCTGTGCCATGCGGTGCTCGAATGGCTGGCCGAGCCCCACAGTATCCTGCCAGTGCTGCACCAGTTGACCGCGCCCGGCGGCTGGTTGTCGCTGGCCTTCTACAACCGCGATGCGCTGGTCTACCGCAACCTGCTCAAGGGGCACTTCCGCAAGCTGCGCAGCGACCGCCTGGCCGGCGAAAAGCAGAGCCTGACGCCGCAGATGCCCGTCGATCCCCGTGAGTTGCGGGCGCAACTCGAACCGTTGTGGCAGGTCGAAAGCGAAAGTGGCATCCGGGTGTTCCACGACTACATGCCCAAGGAGTTCCAGGACAAGGCCGAGCTGCTCGACCTGTTGGAAATGGAACTGGCCCACCGTCGTCATCCGAGCTTCGCCGGCCTTGGCCGTTACCTGCACTGGACCTGTCGCCCACGCTGACCCCGCCTGTCGGGAGGAACACATGCCGTACCGTCCGTTGTGTCTGGCCCTGCTGACCCTGGCCCTTGTCGGTTGCCAGGGCAGTAATCCGTATGTCGCCAGCTCGCTGCCCATGCCGCCGGCACCACCCCAGGCAGCCAACACCTTCGACGCCAGCGCCTACCCGGCGGCGCCGCGCGACTACGGCCGCTACCAGAGTTGGAGCTGGCGCAACGGCCAGTTGCCCAGCGGCATGGCCAACGCCGATCCTGCGCAACTGGCCGACGCCATCAGCGGCGTGCTCGACCAGCACGGCCTGCGTCCGGCTCGCGGCGGCCCCGGCGACCTGCTGGTCAGTGCCAACGTGCGTCTGGAAAAGCGCCTGCGCCAGGTCCGCGACTATGATTACGACCCCTACCCTTACGGCCCCTACGGCGGCGTCGGCTATGGCGGCTACCGCAACGGCTATGGCGCCTACGGCAGCGTACCGATCGTGCGCACTTACCAAGTGGACGTGATGGTAGTGCGCATCGACCTGTTCGATGCCCGCAACGGCCAGGCGGTGTGGAGCGCCAGCGCCGAAAGCGGCAGCGACCAGGGCTCGCCCCGCGAACGTGAAGACGCCCTGCGCGAGGCCGTGCGCAAGGCCCTCAGCGGCTATCCTCCCCGTTAACCGATTGCAGGAGTCTCATCATGCTGCGCCGTCTCGTCGTGCTGTCATTCGCGCTGCTGGTCGCGGCCTGCGCGAGCAACAACGTCACCCAGGATTTCGATGCCAGTCGCGACTTCGCGGCCTACCGCAGTTGGGCCTGGCAGGAGCCGGCGCTGCAATACCGCCCGGATGACCCCAGGATCAAGAGCGACCTGACCGAACAGCGCATTCGCCAGGCCGTGGCCGACCAGCTCGACCAGCGTGGCCTGCGGCCCGTGCAGGGCAACGCGCGGGCGGACGTGAAGGTGCGCGCGTACCTGATCGTCGAAGACCGCCAGCAGCAAGTCACCACCAACTATGGCGGCGGCTGGGGCGGCTATTGGGGAGGCTACTGGGGCGGACCGATGTACAACGAAACCCGCAGCGTCGACTACAAGGTGGCGACCATCCAGGTCGACCTGCTCGACGGGCGCGACGGCAAGCTGGTGTGGCGCGGCAGTGCCGAACAGGTGATGAACAGCTACCCGCCGAGCCCGCAGGAACGCAACGCGGCGATCCAGAAAACCGTGGCGCAAGTCATGGGCAACTACCCACCGCGCTGACCCGGCGTCGCGTTTCCAGGCCCGAGGGCGCACGCGCGCCCCAAGGCCAACCGGCTCGCCGCTCGCCTGCTCATACGGCAAGACGCCATCACCCTGACTACACTCACTGGACCGCACACGCCAAGCAAGGCGCGCCGCCTGCAAAGGAGTGCCCGTGCTGTCCACTTCCGCTGCGCGCCAACGCGGCGCGATCGGCCTGATGGCCGTCATCACCCTGGGTCTGGCCCTGCTGATGCTGTTGCTGGTCGTCGACAGCGGCCGTCTCTACCTGGAGCAACGCAAGTTGCAGAGCATCGCCGATATGGCGGCGCTCGAAGCCGCCGGGCAGTTCGCCGTGTGCACCGGCAGCGGTCCCTCGGCCAGCGCCATCGCGCGCACGGCCGCCACCCGCAACGGCCATGCGCCCGATGGCCCGTTGCAGGCCACCTGCGGCTACGTCCTGAGCGCTGACGACCACCTGCGCCGCTTCACCCGTGACGACAACCGCCACGACGCCATTCGCGTGGAGGTGTCGCGCACCGTCGCCAGCAGCGTCGCAGGAGGCGTGCACGCGCTGCTGCAGGGCAATCGCCTGCCGCCGACCACCACCCTGCGCGCCCAGGCCGTGGCGGCGGCGCCCTCCCCGCCCCAGGCCATGCTCAGCCTGCGCACCACCCTGGCCACGGTCGATTCCCGGCAGTCGGCACTGCTCAACGGCCTGCTGGGCGCCCTGGGTGGCGGCACACAACTGGAGCTTGCCGGCTGGCGGGGGCTGGCCAACACCGACATCAAGCTGCTCGGCTACCTCGACCAACTGGCGCTGGACCTGGGCGTGAAGGTCGGCGACTACCAGCAGTTGCTCAATGCCAACGCCAGCGCCACGCAACTGTTGCAGGCCGCCGTCAAGGTGCTGCAACGCGGTGGCGCCGCGCTGGAGGTGGTCAGCAACCTGGGCAAGGTCGCCCTGGCCAGCGGCGACAGCACCTTGCTGCGCCTGGGCGATATCCTCGACATCCAGAACGGCACCACCCAGGCCGGGCTGGACGCCAACGTGCAACTGCTGCAACTGGTGCAAGGGGTGATCCAACTGGCGGCGCGCGAGCGGGCGGTGAACGTCGACCTGCCACTCGACGTGCTGGGCCTGGTCAACGGCCGGGTCCGCCTGAACGTGATCGAGCCGCAGCAGATCTCGGCGGTCGGCGATCCTCGCCGCGACACCTTGCAGGTGCACACAGCCCAGGTCAGGGCGATGGTCTCGCTCGACCTGCCCGTGCTCGACGGCGTGTTCGGCCTGGTCAACGCCGTGCTCGACCTGGCCGCGCCGCTGACCAACGTGGTCAACAATCTGCTCAGCCTCAACCTGGTCAGCACCGTGCAATCGGTGCTGTGCCTGATTGGCATTCCCTGCACCGTCAGCGACATCAAACTGGTGCCCGGCACGCTGCACCTGGACATCGGCCTGGAGGTCGCCGAGGCCAGCACCCGCTTCGCGCCCAGTGCCGTGAATGCCTTCAGCTGCTCGCCCAAGCGCCTGTCCACGCGCAGCCAGACCTCGGCCGTGAAAATCGCGGTCGGCCAATTCGCCTCAGCCGATGCGTTCTTCAGCCAAGGCACCACAGCGATCAAGGCACTGGCGCTGATCGACATCGGCAGCAAGCGCTGTACACGCCTGCTGCTGCTGCCCTTGGGTGAGTGCGAGCCGCGGGTGCCCTTCGTCGGGGGCGGTATCGGCCTGCGGGTCGACAGCACCGTGCTCGGCAGCGGCGCGCAGGCGCGCACGCTGGTGTTCCAGGGGCCGGACAGCCTGCCGCCGAACATCGGTCAGCCGCCGGCCTACCTGATGCTGCAAAACGCCAACGACCGCGTGGTGAGCAGCCTGGCCGACACCCTGCAGGGCATCCAACTGCAGGCCTACAAGCCCTCCGGCAACAGCGGCCTGGGCGAGCTGCTGGCCGGGGCGGCCAGCGTGCTCGGCGGCGTCAAGGCCATTGTCGAACCCTTGATCAGAGGCCTGCTCGGCCCGTTGCTCGACCCACTGGTCAATGCGCTGCTCAAAGTGCTCGGCGTCGATCTGGTGGGCGCCGAGGTGGGTGCCAACCTCAGTTGCTCCAGCGGCCGCGCTCAACTGGTGCTGTAGAGCGGCAACACCACGCGAAAGCACGCCCCGTGCTCGGCATTGGCGACCTCCAGCGTGCCGCCCATGGCTTCGATGATGCCGTGGCTCACCGACAGCCCCAGGCCGGTGCCGACCCCCGCCGGCTTGGTGGTGAAGAATGGCTCGAAGATCCGCCCCAACAGACGCGGGTCGATGCCGCCGGCGTTGTCCTCGACCAGCAGGCACACACACCCGTCCACCCGCTGCTGCGCAAGCCGAATGCACGGTGCCGGCGTTCGACGTTCGAGCAACGCATCGCGGGCATTGACCATCAGGTTGATCAACACCTGTTCCAACTGATCCGGGTGCCCCAGCACCTGCAACGCCGACGCAGGCGACTCGGCCTGCACCTTCACGCCCTTGCCGCGCAACCCTTCGCCCAGCAGCGCCAAAGCCCCGTCCACCGCCCGCCAGGCGACGAACGCCTGGCGCTCCAGCTCGGAGCGCCGGCCATACACGCGCATGTGCTCCACCAGCCGCACCGTTCGCTCGACCTGGGTCTCGATACGCTGCAGTTTTTCGCTCAGGTAGGGCACATCCGCCGTGCCGCTGTGCAGGCGCTTGAGGCTGTTGGTCACGGCCATGCGCATCACGTTCAACGGTTGGTTGATCTCGTGCACCAGCCCGGTGGCCAGCTCGCCCAGCGTGGCCATCTTGGCGCCTTGCAACAACTGCCGCTGACTGCGCCGTACCTCGGTGTTGTCGCGTCCGACCGCCTGCACCTCGAGCAAGCGACCCTGCGCATCGAACAGTCCTCGATCGGCCCACACCCACCAGGCCTGCTCGCGCCCAGGCAGTTGCAGGCAGATTTCAGTGCTGCTCAGCGGCTGCTCCGGGGTCAGGCTGGCCAAGCGCTGTACGAACGCCTCGCGATCGCCGTCGGACAACCACCGGCCCAGGTTCATCCCGGCGAGCTGGTCCGGCGCGCACTCCAGGTAGTCGGCCAACGGCCGGTTGCCGAACAGCACCTGCAGATCGGGCCGGTAGCGGCAGATCATCGCCGGCGAGTCATCGACCAGCACCCGGTAGCGTTCCTCGCTCTGGCGCACGCGCTCGGCGGCCTCGGTGGCGTCGCTGACGTCCAGCCACAAGCCCACCACTTCCAGTGGCTGCCCGAGGTCGTCGCGCAGCAGGCGCGCCTCGTCCAGGATCCAGTGATAGCCGCCAAGCTGGTCGCGCAGGCGATAGCGGCAGCGCACCTGCCCTTCGCGCAGCAGCGTACGGGTGCGCTCCAGCCACTGCTCACGGTCGTGCGGATGCACCGCCAGCCCCGGCTGGCGTACCTGCTCGCCGTCGCTGCGCCAGCCAAGCAGCGGCTCCAGGCTGGCGCTGAAGAACGCGCTGTGCAGCGCACCTTCGTCGTAGCGTTGCACGTAGATCACGGCGGGCGAACTGGCGATGAGGTTTTCCAGGCGCGCGCGAGCAGCACCGGCTTGCTGCTCCTGGGCCTTCAGCGCGCTGATGTCGAGCACCACGCCGCGCACTTGGCCGCCATGCAGCGCGCCGACCCAGTGCAGCCAGCGGGTATCGCCCTGGGCGTCGGCCTGGGACAAGCGCAGGTCCAGGCTCAGCGCCTGCCCCTCGCGCACCTGCTGCAACGCCAGCCGCGCCGCTTCGCGGTCCGCCGGATGCAGTTGCTCCAGCCAGTGCTCGATGCTGACGGCGCATGGCAGGCCAAGACGTTCGGCCAGGGCCGCCTCCAGCTCTAGCAGTCCATCCGGCGACCAGTGCCAGCCACCGGCCCCGAGTTGACGCTGCAAGTCGTGCAAATGATCGGTGCTGCGCTGCATGTGCTGCTGGCGCCAGCGCGCCAGGAACGGGTCGAGCAGTGCCTGCACCAGCGCCTCGCTGGCCGCCTGGGCGAATGGCGCCTCGGCCGCCACGCACAGCAGGCAGGCCTGGACCTGTCCGCCTTCTCGGTAAGGCAGCACCCGCAGCGGCAGGCCACCACACAGCACCTGAAGTTCAGCCAGCGCGCGGTCATCGAGATCGCCCTGTTGCGCCAAGACATGCAGCCAAGGCCGCACCTGCGCTTGCGCTGCCCAGGGCCAGTGGTGATCGCTCACGGCGTGGCTATGCCAATCGCCCTGCTCATGGCACCACACCTGCACCGCGCGGGCCTGCCAGTGCTCGGCCAGGCGCTGCAACTGCTGGGCAATCACCGGCAGCAGACGCTCGCCCGTGCATTCGCGAACAGCACGGCCGATCTCGACGGCCAGCCGCTGGACGTCATCGCGCACGGCCTGATGCTGCTGCGCACCCAGCAGATCACCGATATCGAACAGCTGCAGCAACCAGCCTGCGCCCTGGCGTTGCAGCCAACCACGGGTGCGCAACGGCGACCCCTGCACGGTCGGAAAATCCAGATCCAATGGCTGGCCTTGCCAGTCCTGAGGCGCACCTTCGAGCACCACTGCGCTGTGCGGCAACAGCGCGTCCTGCACCCGAACCGCGCGTTGCGCCACAGGCGACAACTGTGCGCGCAACGGGCCGCCCAGGTGCTGCACGTCACCCTGCTCGTCCAGCCAGAATTGCAGGCCGACCGCCGGCACGCTCGCGCCCGCCAGCGGCTGGCCGCCGCCCAGCCAACGTTCGAAAGCGCCGCTCACAGTTGCACGCTCGCTTCGGCGTGCAGACGCTGGGGCAAGCGCGGCACCTCGCCGATCATCGGCAGCACCAGCAAGGGCAGCACGCGGGTCAGTTTGCGCTTCGGGTAGTCGATGACCACGGTCAGCACCTTGTCGGCACTCAAGGTCACCCGCACATCGCTGGCCGGCTGGAAATCCAGCGCTGCGGGCATCCAGCTCAACTGCCGGGCCACCACCTGGCGCGCCAGGGTCTGCACGTCGGCCGCATGGCTGCTGCTGGCCGGGTCCAAGGCCACGCAGCGACGCACCGCCTCACTGCTGGCGTGATGAAACGACTGCAGCATCAGCATCGGCAGCGCATAGCTGACCAAGCCGTAGAACACTGCGAAGAACAGCAGGAAGACTGCGACAAATTCGATGGCTGCCGCGCCTTTTTGCCGTCGTGCCGGGCTTGTCTGCATGATCGCGTCTACCCTGACTATGATTCCTGAATGACAGCATAGAACCCGTTCAACGAAGATGGATGGCCATTTGCCAAATGCACAGCATTGTTCTTCTGATGTGGCTTGCCTTGTGCACCGAACAAGATGTTCGCCAACGACAGATTTCCAACAGCCTGACCCTGGGTGTGGCCGCGTGTGCACTGGTGTGGCTGTTCGTCACCGGGCAGAGCTGGATCGGCGCAGAGGCCAGCGATGCCGGCTGGGCGTTGGCCATCGTGATGCTGCTGACCTTGCCGGGCTACTGGCTCGGCCGCTTCGGTGCCGCCGACGTCAAGTTGCTCGGTGCCCTGGCCCTGGCCACCAGTCAGCAGTACGTGCTCGGCACCTTCATCGGCGCTGGGGTGAGCGTCCTGGTGTGGTTGATCTGCCGTCGGCGGTTGTGGACGCTGGCCAACCCCAAGGTGAAAAAGCGCCTGCAGCGCCTGGCCGAACAGGTGGGTGACAAGCAACCCTTCGCGCCCTACGTGCTGGCGGGCTTTCTCCTGACATCTGTATGGATCCAATAAATGACCATGCGGTCCAAACTCCTGCGGCGCGAAAATTGGCGTGTCTGCAAGGCATCACGCGTGTTGTCGGCCGGTATGGCCACGGAGCGGTATCCGTACCAACAGGGAGTTGAACGTGAACAAAGGCGCAAGTGAAGTGAAAGTGTTGGTGGTCGACGATCAACCGATGATCGTCGAGGAGTTGTGCGAGTACTTCGAGAGCGCAGGCTATGGGTGCGTACCGGCGAACTCCACCGCCCAAGCCCTTGAGCGCTACGCGGCCGACGAAGCCATTGGCCTGGTGGTGTGCGACCTGCACATGCCCGATCAGGACGGTGTGGAACTGGTCCGCGCACTCAAACTCATCGCAGGCGAGCAGCGGACATTCGAAGCGATCATGCTGACCGGCCACGCCGACAAGCAGGATGTGATCCGCGCCTTGCGCGAGGGCTTCTCCGATTACTACCAGAAACCCATGGACATGGCCGAATTGCTCGAGGGCCTGCGACGCGGGGAGCAGGCCTTGCTGGAGCGGCGCAGCAACGTCCAGCAGTTGGGCAACCTCAACCAGCGCCTGCAAGAACTCGCCGAGTCCATCGACACGCTGTACCAGGATCTGGAAAAGGCCCGTGGCCAGGGCGCCCACCGGCGTGCCGACGATGTCGAGGACGCGCCGGGCGAGTTGCCGCCGCTCTTCGAGAAGCTGTCACCGCGCCAGTTGGAGGTGGCCCTGTTGGTCAGCCAGGGCAAGACCAATTACCAGATCGCCTGCGAGCTGGGGATCACCGAAAACACCGTGAAACTCTACGTGTCGCAGGTGCTGCGTCTGACCCGGCTGCACAACCGCACGCAACTGGCACTGGCCCTGGCGCCCAGTGCTTCACCGTTGCACCAGCGCTTCACGGCCCATTAGCCGGCGTCATCAGTTGTCCGCCGTCTTCGCACTGGGCCGGCGCAGGTACTGAGGAATGGGGTGCTTGTAGCTGTCCAACCAACGCTGTAGGGCGCGCTCGCGCTCCTGCGCAGTCTGCGCCTGGCCGCGCGGTGAAGCCTGCGTACCACTGGCCTGGACGCGCAGCCAGGCTTCGGCGGCGGTCTCGGTGGCAGGTGCTGGCGGCCGTTCCTGCGCCAGCACCACGCCCAGACCGACACTGCCGATGAGCAGCACAAGGTATCTGATCATCACGCCTCCTCGACCGCTCAGTTGACCACGTCAGCCGCGGTCTTGGCCGCGGCAAGCGAACCGCGCCCGCTCGACTTGACCTGCCGTGCCCTGGCCTGGGCCTCGGCAAACTGCTCCGGTCCCAGGCGCAGACGACTCACCAGATCGCTGGCTTGCTGCCAGTCGTCCTGCACCAGCGCCAGCGTCACCAGGTTGATCGCCGGCAGGCGCTGGTCGTCTTGCAGTTCGAGGGCGGTGAGCAGTTCGAAGCGCGCCGGCTCGAAGCGTCCCAGGTTCATCAGCACCACGCCCAGGTCGTTGCGTACCCGCTCATCGGTCGGCGCCAGGCGCACGGCGCGTTGCAAATGCTGCAAGGCCAGCAGGTCATCGCCACGGGCCGCCGCCAACTGCCCCAGGCCGTGCTCGCCCTGGGCGGCCAGACAGCCGCCGAGCAGACTGCGGTACAACGGCTCGGCCTCGCTGCGCCCGAGCAGCCGCGAGACCTGCGCCTTGCGCAGGCGAACCGGATCGAGGCGCTCGGGCAACTGCTCCAGGTGCGCCAGGCCGGCGTGGGGCCGTCCTTCGTTGAGCATCTCGTCGGCCAGGTTCAGCGCCAGTTGCTGGTCGGCGTCGGGTTTGGCGCATGCGCCTGCGCCGAACAACGTGCCCAGTCCTGGCGACGGTTGCGCCGCGCAACCGCCCAGCAGCACCAGGCAACTCCACATCAGCATCGCTTTCATCGCCTCTCCCTAGCTTCGTCTGAAAAGCCTAGCTTCCCAAAGCCCGCGCCAACGCGGAAAAACCCGGCCCGGCCAGTACGATCAGCAAGGCCGGGAACAGGAACAGCATCATCACCGCCGACATTTTTGCCGACATCTTCGACACCCGTTCCTGCAAGCCCGTCAGGTGCCTGTCGTCGAGCAAGGTCTTGAGCGCCTGCAACGACTTCATCGCGCCACTGCCCTGCACCAGCAGTTGCTGGAGAATCACACAGGTATCGCTGAACTCGTCCACCGCCAGCAGTCGCGCGCTTTTGTCCAGTTCCGCGCCCAGCGCCATGCCGGAATCCACCCGTTGCAACAACTGCCGCAGTTCCTCGCTGAGTTCCGGAAGCAGGCCGCGTCCCTCTACGCTGAGCACACGCAGCGCCTGCTCCACGGCCAAGCCGGTCTCGAAGAGGATGCGCAGCAGCGCAATCATCTGGCTGACCTCCTCGGCGATGCGGCGCTGCCGCCGTGCAGCGGCCCACGCCAGCACCCGCTTGGGCAGCAGATAGCCCAGCACCAATGCACACAGCGGCAGCACCGGCCAGTGCGGGGTCTGCTCACCGAGCAGCGCGTGCTGCAGTAGCAAGGCCAGCCCCAGTGCCAGCAACGGCAGGCCCAACTGCGCGGCTGCGAACAGTGCACGCTGGCGACTGCGGCGCCAGCCGATGCGGTCGAGCAACCCTTGGCTTTCGCCATCCAGGCGTTGCAGGCGCTGACCAAGGCCGCTGCTGCCCAGGGCGTGAAGCAGATCGCCCAGGCGCTGCTCGCGCCCCAGTCGCCCCTGCAGGCGGCGGCCGACCCGATGGCGCGCCTGCAATTGACGGCTGGCCTGCAGGCCCAGCAGCGCGGCGGCGATCAGCAGGCACAACGCGCAGATCAGCCAGGCCATGTCACAGGCTCCTCATCATGCGCCACAGCACCACACAACCCAGCGTCTGCAAGGCGAACGCCAGCAGCAACATCATTTGCCCGCTGGTGTCGTGCCAGAGCTGCATCAAGTAAGCCGGGTTGACCACCAGGAAATAGCCGACCATGAACAGCGGCAGGGCACCGAGCACCCATGCCGTGACGCGGGTTTCGCCGGTCATCGCCTTGAGCTGGCGGATACCCTGCTCACGCTCGCGGATCATGCGGATCAGGTTCTCCATCAGCTCGCTGGCGTTGCCGCCATGGCGCTGGTTGATGCGCAGGCCCAGGGCGAACAGCCGCAACTCGTCCTGGTCGTACAGCTCGGCCAGCTCGCTCAGCGCATCGTCCAGCGGCACACCCAGTTGCACGCTGCGCCGGACTTTGCTCAGGGTCGAGTGCAGCGGTTCACGGGTGCCCTCGATGCCGCCGAGCACTGCATCGCTGAGGGTTCGCCCGGCCTTCAGGCTGCGGACGCTGGCATCGAGCAGGCCGGGCAGTTGCTCGATGAGCTGACGCATGCGCCGACGCGCGCGCCAGCCCAGATACAGATAACCGGCCAGGGGCAGCCCCAGCAACAGCAGCAGCGCGACCTGCCAGCCGATCATCAGCGCGGCCAGCAGGACCAATCCCAGCCACAGCAGCAGGATTCGCCGTACGGGCCATTCGGCAGCGCCGAGCCCGGCGCGCTGCAGCATCGGCTCGAGCCAGTCGCGCCGCGTTGCGCCGCTCTGCGCTTGCCAGGCGCGCCCCAGGCGACGCAGGGCGCGTTCCTCGCCACGTTTGTAGCGCACCTGGCGCAGCAACAGCACGGCGGCGCCGAGCAACGCCGGGGCCAGGGTCAGCAGCAGCGGGCCGATCACAGCACGCCGTCCTGGCGCAACTTGCTGCCCGCCGGATTGAGGGCCTCGCGCAGGAAGCTGTCGGTGCCACGTCGGTCGAGGCGAAACAAGGTGTTGGTCACGTACACGTCTTCACGTACCCCGACCACTTCCAGCACCTCGCTGACGCAGCGTCGTCCATCGGGCAGGCGGGTCAGTTGGATGACCACGTCCAGGGCCGCGCAGATCATCTGACGCAAGGTCTTTTCGGCGATCTGCCGACCACTCAGGCCCACCAGCGTCTCCAGGCGCAACAACGCATCCTGGGCATTGTTGGCGTGCACCGTGCTCATCGAACCGTCATGCCCGGTGTTCATCGCCGTGAGCACATCGAGCACCTCGGCGCCGCGAATCTCGCCGAGGATGATGCGGTCCGGGCGCATGCGCAGGGCGTTTCGGATCAGTTCGCTGGGCTTGATCTCGCCATGGCCTTCGGCATTCGGCGGACGGGTTTCCAGACGCACCACGTGGCCATGATTCAACTGCAGCTCGGCCACGTCTTCGATGGTCACCAGGCGCTCGCGCGGCGCGATCATCTGGCTGAGGATGTTCAGCAAGGTGGTCTTGCCGGTGCCGGTGCCGCCACTGACCAGAATGTTGCAGCGCCGCGCCACGGCGCGCTCGAAGAAATCGAAGATGGCCTGGTCGATGGCGCGGGTGGCCAGCAGGTCGGCGCTCTTGAGCATGTCCTGGCGGAATTTGCGGATCGACAGGCACGGGCCGTCCAAGGCCACGGGCGGGATGATCGCGTTGACCCGGCTGCCATCGGGCAGGCGCGCATCGACCATCGGCGAGGACTCGTCCAGTCGCCGGCCTAGCGGCGCCAGGATGCGCTGCATGACCCGCTCGACATGGTGCGCGTCGATGAAGCGCAGGTCGGTTTCCTGCAACAGTCCCGCCCGCTCGACGAACACCCGGTGCGGCCCGTTGACCAGAATCTCGGTGACGCTGGGGTCGCGCAGCAGCACCTCCAGGGGACCGAAGCCGGTCAGTTCGTCCACCAGTTCCTCGGCCAGACGCTCCATCTCGTAGCGCGACAGCGCCAGGCGCAGACGGCCGACGTAGTCGGCCACCTGTTCGAGCACGAAGGGGGTCAGCGCGGGGCGTGCGCCTTCGAGCAGATTGCGGCCGCTGTCCTCGATGGCGTCGATGACGAAGCGGTGCAGCGCGCGCTTGAGCGCGTGTGGATCGGCGCCCGCCTGGCGTTGACCGCCAAAGGGCTGGTCGCCGTTCATCGGCTGCCCCACAGCCGGCGCAGCCAGAGCAGGCTCGGCGGCGCGAGGGTTTCCGAGCGCCGCGCCAGGCGCTCGCCGAGGCCGCGCAGCGCTTGGGTCAAGCTTTCCCGTGGGGCCAGCTCGAACAGGCTCAGGCCCTGATTCTTCACGTTCAGGCGCACCTCGGGGCTGTCGGGCATGACCTTGAGCAGCGGCAGGGCGTAGCGTCGGGCCAGTGCATCGGCGTCGGGCGCGACGTTGCGCAGGTAGCGATCGACCAGCAGGCTGGCGTGCTCCAGCTTGATGCCGCGCTCGCGCCAGGCGTCGAGCACGTCCAGGTTGCGGCGGCAGTCGAGGATGTTCTGGTCGGTGTAGACGATCAGCTTGTCGCAGTGACTGACCAAGGTGCGCAGCGCCTCGCTGTCGGCCTGCCCGGTGAGGTTGACGACGATGTGCTGGAAGTGCTGGCGCAACGCACTGAGCAGCATGTACAGCTCGGCGGCGCTGGTCTGCGCCAGGGGCTCGTCGTGCTCGGCGTGACCGAGCAGGCGCAGGCCGCCTTTGTCGCGGGTGAAGGCACTGTCGATCAGGGTGCTGTCGAGCCGGCGCAGGTGGCGCAACGCATCGCCGAAATGGAACGAGGCCTCCAGGCCGAGCAAGGCCAGGCTGTCACCGCGTGGCAGGCCGAGGTCGAGCAGCAGGGTCTGCTGGCCGCTGTCCTGCACCACCCGCGCCAGATGACTGGTCAGCAGCGCACCGTCGGCGCCGCGCTGGGCGCCGTAGAGCACGGTCAGGCCGCCCAGGGCCGGGCTGTTGGTGACCGTCGGCAGGCGTTTGCCGAGCCGACGCACCAACCCGGCGACTTCGCTGGCCCGCGAGCCATAGGCGACGAAGTCGCGTGCCCCGGCGCGCATCGCGTGCAGCACCAACTGATTGTCCATGCCATCGCCCAGGACCACGATCGCCAGCATCGGCTTGGCTTCCAGCACGCCTTCGATCAAGGCGCACTGGGCGACCAACTGCTCGCGGTCCAGGCCGATGAACACCAGGTTGCTGAACGTGACATCGACCAGCGCCAGCAACTCGTCGAGGCTCCCGGCGCTGGCGCCGATCACCTGGCCCTGGGGCGCCAGGGCGTCCTGCAGCCAGTGCAGGTCGTCTTCGTTGCGGGTGATGGCCAGGTAGGTGGGATTGAGGCTGTCGTTCATCGGGATAACCCCCCTTGTCCTTGAAAGTCGCCTTTTTCCTGGAAAAACAAATGGCCCCAACTGGGGTCGTAGCGGCGCAGCGCTTCACCGGGCAACGCCGGCAGGCGTGCATTGGCGGCCAACGGCTGGACCAGGTGCGGCGTGACGATCATCAGCAGTTCGGTGTCGTCGCGTTGCACGCTGGACTGGCGGAACAGCGCGCCGAGAATCGGCAGGTTGCCCAGGCCCGGCAACTTGTCCACCGAGGAGCGCGTGCTGTTGCTCACCAGGCCGCTGATGATGAAGCTCTCGCCATCGGCCAGTGAGATGCTGGTGTCGGTGCGCCGCACGCTGAGCGCTGGCACTTGGGTGCCGGCGATGACCACCGGGCGGGAGTAGTCCAGGTCACTGACCTCGGGGGCGACCTTGAGCAGAATGCGCTCGCGGCTGACCACGGTCGGCGTCAGCGACAGGCGCACGCCGAACTCCTTGTATTCGATCGATATGTTGTCGCTGCCGGCACTGGGCACCGGCACCGGAATCTCGCCGCCGGCCAGAAAGCTGGCGGTCATGCCGCTGAGCACGGTCAGGCTGGGGCGCGCCAGGGTATAGGCGAAGCCGCTGTTTTCCAGGGCGTTGATCGCCGCGAGGATCTTGCTGCTGCCCCAGACGATGTTGAACACGCCATCGTCGAGCGGGATCGCCGGGCGGGCGATTGGCACCGCGCCAGGCGTCACCGCCGTGCCGGCAGGCGCGGTGCCGGGCGAGCCGAACAGGCTCTTGCTGGACCCATTCAGGAACAGCCGCGCGCCAGCTTCCTGGTACTTGTTGCGGCGCACCTCGACGAAGCGAATGTCGGCCTGCACCTGGCTCGGCAACTGGGCATCCTGGGATGGCAGCACACTGGCCGGGTCCATATCGCTGCTGGCGCGTCCTTTGACGAACAGCATCGCCCGGTGCGGCGCGGCCGCGCACGCGGTCCAGAGCATCAGGGTGGTGTTGCCCGCGCCGACGCCGGTCAGCAGCACCGCACGCTCGCCGCTGGCCTGCACATCGGCCACCGTCGGCTCGCCAACCGCGACCCGGCCGATGACCAGCGGCAGGCGCAGTTCCTGCTGCTGGCCCTGTTCGATCTCGATCACCGTCGGTAGCCGGTTGACCGCCTCGCAGCCCGACAGCGCGGCCTGGGCCGGTGGTGACAACGCCGCCAGCAACAGCAGCACAGTGCCGACCTGTTTGAGACTGCGTTCGGAACATCGCATCGCTGCATCCTGCCTGGTCATGGCGTCTGGTTGGCGTGGGCGGTCTTCGCCCCGCGAATGATCTGCATGCCCTGGGCCACGGCGCGCGCCGTCGTGGCCGGCGCGGGGGTACGGGACAACTGGTCGAAACGCAGGAGCTCGGCGGACGGTGCGGCGGGCGCTGGCGCGACATCGGCCCAGTAGTGCGCCAGGCGCTGTTCGTCGGCGCTGCGCACGGCCAGACGCAACGTGCCGACCTGGGCGGCAAGCATCATTCGGCTGGCCTGGGCCTCGGGCACGGCCAGGGTCACGGTGCGCGTGCTGGCCGCACGTGGCGCTTGCTGTTCCCGTCGGGCCTGTTGCTGCTCGGCGCTCTGCGCGGGCTGACCGTCGTTGGCCAGGCCCACCTGCTCGTTGACGCTGAGCACGCGCAGTGCCGACAACACCACCTGCGCCGACGCTTGCGGGTTGCGGTTTTCCTCACGCAGGTACAGCAACACGTCCACGTAGTCGCCCGGGTCCAGTTGCCCAGCCGCGCCCACCACCTCGTCCACGCCGAGGGTCACGGCACGTTCGTGGCTGCGGATCATCCGCGCCAAGGGTCCACCGCGCTGAAAGCTCGATTCGGCCAACCAACTGCCAGCGGCCAAGGGCCGGTCGCTGCTGCGCCCGAGCACCTGGTCGAAACGTTCGAAGGCACCGGCCGGTACCACCTGGAGGTGCTCGAGCAGCACGTCGTCTTCGCTCAGGGGCGTATTGGCAGGCAGTGCTCTGCGCAGCACCACGATCGGCGATCCGGTGGGTTCGGCGGCCGGGGCGGACAGCGCCGAGACGATTTCAGCGGCTGGCGCTGGAGGTGTGATTTCGACCGGATCGGGCAGCTCAGCGGGACGACTGAGCATCAGGCCCCAGTATCCGGCCAGCAAGGCGGCGAGCAAAAACGCCAGAGCAAGGAACAGGGTCGTGCGACTGCTCATATCCGCCTCCGTGCGAGTTGACCCGTGCTAGCAAAAAGGAACTATTTCGCTATTGCACGGTAGCGCAGCGCTCATCAATCGCCATGAGCGGCGGTCGTATTTTTTTTCGACTCTCATTCATCTGCTTGCAAAACAGGCAGTTAACTCACCCGAATGGGATTCAAACTTTAGTGCTAATACCTTCTTACATTTGCAGGCTGCGTCAGCTTGGCAATCCTGTGATGGCAAATGGACGTTATTCCGCCACGTCCTGACAGCAGCGCCGTGGGCGCAGGGAGCGATGCCATGCAATTGCAGCAGATCCTTCTACACTTGAAAAACTTCATCCGCCGCGAGGACGGTGCGTCGGGTATCGAATATGCGCTGATCGCCGCGATGGTCGCAGTGGTGCTGGTGCCGTTCGTACCGACCATCTCGACCAAGATCACAGCCCTGTTCACCTCCATCTCAGGAGCCCTGGGAGCGTGATCGACGCCTTGCGACCTTCTCTACGGCAACCAGGAGTCCATCATGCCGAACGCTTCCTCACGCCAGCAGATTCTCTTGGTGGACGACGAGGAAGACGCCTTGCTGGAGCTGGCTGAGCTGCTGGAAAACGAGGGTTTCACCTGTCACACCGCAACCTCGGTGAAAGTCGCGTTGCAGCAGCTCACCCGCTACCCCGACGTGGGCCTGGTCATCACTGACCTGCGCATGCCCGAAGAGAGCGGCATCGCCTTGATCCAGCGTCTGCGCGATCACACCGCGCGCCAGCACCTGCCGGTGATCGTCATGTCCGGGCATGCCGACCTCAACGACGTCAGCGACCTGCTGCGCCTGCAAGTGCTCGACCTGTTCCGCAAGCCGATCTACTACGCCCGCTTGCTGGAAACGCTGGACAACCTGTTCCCCAAGGTCTCGGTACAGGCGCTCAGGCGCTGAGCGGCGCCAGGCACGGCCTCACTCGCCCACCTGAAACTCCACCCGCGCGGTCTCGCCGCTCTCGTCCAGCGCACTGAGCTCCATGCGCCCGCGCTGCTCCAGGTGCAGGGCCAGGCTGTCCTGACCCTCGGTCTCGCCCAGCGGCGCGCCATTGAGGAACCACCAGCGCCGCCCAGCTCCACCCAAGGCCGACACTTGCACCTGCAAGGGCTCGTGGCTGGTCAACGGTCGGCGCAAGTGATCGCCGCCGCGTACGCCAACGATCGACAACGGCGGCGCGCTGGGCGGTACTTGCGGCGGGCAGTTGGGGTCGATCGCCGGCAGTCGCGCGCTGCGCCGCTCCACACGCGGCAACCAAGGCTCCAGCGGCGCCGGCCACAGGGCGATGTCCTGCGCCTGCGCGCCTGTACAACGGGCATCGACGCGCAGGCCGCGCTCATTGACCCAGACCGTTTCGCGCAGGCCCAGGCCCAACGGCTGGTCGGCCGCCTGCAAGGTCGGCGGCGTGGTGCCGTCGAGGGTCCAGGCGAAGCGCTGGCGGCGGCACTGCGGATCCTGGCGCTTCATCGGCTGCCCCAGCGGCCAGCAGATCGCGGCCACCCCGACACTGGCGGGCACGTTCTCCACCGGCATCGCGATACCGCGCTGGCGGTCGCGGTTGCTCAGCAGGTCGTGCACCTGCAGCATCAACGGCGCCGCCGACGCCAGGCCGAACTGGCCCGGCACCGGCGTGCCATCGGGACGGCCGATCCACACACCGATCAGGTAGCGCGGGCCGACGCCAATCGACCAGGCGTCGCGAAAGCCATAGCTGGTGCCAGTCTTCCAGGCCAGTTGCGGACGCTGCACCAGTTCGGCATGCGGATCGCGGTCCGGGCGCGCCTGACCACTGAGGATGCGCCGCACGATCCACGCCGCGCCTGGCGACAGCAGCGGCCGTTCCAACAGCGGGTCCTGCGGTTGCAGGCGGATCCGTGCACTGCGGCCCTGACGGGCCAGCGCGGCGTAGCCACCGACCAAGTCCTCCAGGCGACTGCCCGCACCGCCGAGAATCAGCGACAGGTTCGGCTCGGCCAAGGGCGGCAGCACCAACGGCACGCCGCCGATGCGCAGCTTCGCGGCGAAGCGCTTGGGCCCATAGGCCTCGAGCAACTGCACGGCCGGCAGGTTGAGCGACAGCGCCAGCGCCGAGCTGGCCGACACCGGCCCGCTGAAGCCCATGGAAAAGTTGCCGGGTCGATAGTCGCCGTAGCGTCGCGGCACGTCTTGCAACAGCGATTCGGAATGGATCAGGCCGTCGTCCATGGCCAGGCCATAGAGGAAGGGCTTGAGGGTGGAGCCGGGTGAGCGCAAGGCGTGGACCATGTCGACGTGACCGAAGCGCCGCTCGTCGCTCAGGTCGATGGAGCCGAGGTAGGCGCGCACCGCCATGGTCTGCGCCTCGACCACCAGTATCGCCGCCGAGGTGCGCTCGGGCAGACGCGCGCGCCAGCCCAGCAGCAGGTCTTCGAGGCGGCGTTGCAGGGTGGCGTCGAGGGTGGTGCGGATCAGCGGCGGGCTGTCTGGCGTGTTCAGCCGCCGCGCCAGCAACGGCGCCAGGGCCGGTTCCTGACGCGGCGCCAGCAGCAGCGGTTCCTCACGCGCCTCGGCGATGCGCTGCGCAGGCCACACCTGATAGTCGGCCAGGCGTTGCAGCACTTTGTCGCGGGCCTGCTGGGCACGCGCGGGATGGCGGTCCGGGCGCAGGCGGCTGGGCGCTTGCGGCAGCACTGCCAAGAGCGCGGCCTCGGCGGGCGTCAGGTGCTTGGGCGATTTGCCCAGGTAGGCCCAACTGGCGGCAGCGACGCCTTGCAAGGTGCCACCGAACGGCGCCCGGTCCAGATAGATCTGCAGGATCTCGCGCTTGGACAGGTGCCACTCCAACTGCGCCGTGCGCCAGAGCTGGCGCAGCTTGCCGGGCAACGTGCGGTCGTGCGGATCGAGCAGGCGAGCCACCTGCATCGACAGGGTGCTCCCCCCGGACACCACACGCCCGCCGCGCAGGTTCAGCCAGGCGGCGCGGGCCAGGGCCAGCGGGTTGACCCCCGGATGGTCGTAGAACCAGCGGTCCTCGTAGGTCAGCAGCGCCTCCAGGTACAGCGGCGAGACCTCCTCGGGGCTGACCGGGTAACGCCACACACCATCGCTGTCGGCGAAGCGCCACAGCGGCGTGCCCTCCTCGGCGAGCACCACCCGCGCCAGGTCGTCGCCCGGCATGGGCAGCGGCCACAGACGGTCGGCCAGCCACAGCAGGGCGGCCATCAGCAGGCTGGCGATCAGCATCGCGCGCAGCACCTTGCCCGCGCGAGTGTGCCCGCGCACTATGCGTGCGCCTGGCATTGGGAACCGACGCGCTCGGGCGATGGCCAAAGGCTGGGAACGATCATCAGGAAGCAGCTATGCATGTAGAAGGGTTTTTCGAGTGGCTGGGCCAAGCGCTGGGCGCGGTGATCAAATTCATCGTCGACCTCATGAGTGGCCTGTTCAACCTGCTGGCCAACGCCGGCGGCAATTTCATCGACGGTCTCTCGCGTACCTTGGGGATGGACACTTCGCTGGTCAGCATCCTGGCCCTGGTGGTCGGGCTGATGCTGCTGTATTCGGCGATCCGTGCATTCCTGCGGGCGTCGATCGTGATGGGCATCATTTGGCTGGTGCTGGGGTTGTGGGTGTTGAGCTGGATCATTCATTGAGAGGGCATGCCATTCATCCGCGAGGGCATCGGCAATGCCGATGTTCGCGGATGAACCACAGCGCCTACAGCGTGGCCTGACGATATTGCGCAGGTCTCAACGACCGCGCACCACCATCTCGCCCTGGCTATCACCCACCGCCTGCAGGTTAGGCCGGTACATCGACTCCACCTGCGGTGGCGGGATGCGGTAGCTGCCCGGCGTCACCGCCCGCGCCAGATACAGCAGGTGAGTGGTGCCGTAGCCGTCGAGCTTGAGCGCCGCGACATAGCGGTCGTCGCGGTACTCCTGGTGCACCACGCTGGCGTTCTGCATCGACTCGCGCCATTCCTTCACCGCGCTGCTGGCGTTGTCCAGGCTGGCGGCGCTCTGCGCCAGGTTCTGGTTTTCCAGCTCCAGGCCCGCCGGCAGCAGGTCCACCACCAGCGCATCCGGCACCGACTCCTGGGCCTTGAGCGCCAGGTGCACCAGCACCAGGTCGCCACTGCGCAGGTTACGCAGGTCCACATTCTGGCCGTTCATACCCAGGTACTCGCGGCGGATCTGCAGACCGTTGCTGCTGGGTGCAGGCGCTTGACGCGGGTAACCGGACAGCGTCAGTTGCTGGTACAGCGTGTCGCTGCTCTGGTTCTGCACGGTCAGCGGCGAGGCCAGCAACGGGCCGTCGAGCAGCATGCCCGAGTCGGCGTTGTCGAACTCGCGCACTTCTCCGGCGCTGTCCAGGCGCGCTTGCCACTTGCCTTCCGGCTTGCCCAACAGCCCGCGACCGGCGAGGAACAGCGCGTTGCGCTCCTGGGTCGACAACCAGCGGTTGGCGGCCAGTTCGTCGGACAGCGCGAACAGGCGCTGGTCGACCTGATCGGTCGCCAGGTTGTTTTCTTGCAACAAGGCGAGGATCAACGCCTGGTCGCGTACGGCGCTGCCGTAGTCGGCCAGCCAGCCCTTGCCGCGACCGATGGCCAGGCCCGCCTGCAAGGCTTGCTGGGCACGCGGCTTGTCGCCCATCTTGTCCAGCGCCACCGCCAGTTGCACCAGTGGCAGACCGGAGCGGGCATCGCTGCGGCGCTCGAACAGGCTGCGCAGCGCACCCAGGGGTGCCTGCTGGCTGCGTGCCAGGACCAGGCCGGCATAGGCCTGCACGGCGAAGCGGGTGTGCTCGGCGTTCTGGCTGTAGTCGACTTCGATCAGGTTGCGTTCCTGCAAGTAACGCAGCAGACGCTCATTGGCCTTCTTCAACGCCTCGGCGGGTACGCCGTAGCCCTGCTCGCGGGCGCGCAAGAGGAAGTCGGTAACGTACGCCGTCAGCCAGTACTCCTCCTCGCTGTCCGAACTCCATAGACCGAAGCTGCCGTTGTAGCGCTGCATGCCGAGCAGGTGCTCGATGCCCATCTCGATCTTGCGCTTGCGCACATCGGCCGGCTCGCCCTTGATGCCCAGGCGCTTGAGGCTGTCGGCATCGGCGTAGAGCGAGGGGTACAAGCCGCTGGTGGTCTGCTCCAGGCAGCCATAGGGATAGGCTTCGAGGGCACGGATCTGCTCGGCAAGGTTCAGCGGCGGACGGCTGGACAGCGCCAGGGTCGCCTCCAGGCCCGACGACTCGAACTGGGCCAGGTCGTTGTCCGGCAGGGTCCAGGGCTGGTCCTTCAAGGCCACGCGGTAGTGCTTGAGCATCGCCGGATAGGCCGGACGCACGCCCAGGGTCCATTCGCGCTCGAAGCCCTGGGCGTTTTCGCCCGGCAACTGCAGACCGTTGACGCGCACCTGCACCTTGCCCTGGCCCAGACCGCCACGGGCCTGCACCGGGATCATCAGCGTGGTGCGCTGGCCTTCGGCAAGGCTCAGGCTCTGTTGCGCAGGGCCGGTGAGGTCGAGCTGGCCGTCGGTGCTGACCTGCACGTCGAGCTGCTGGGCACGTCCGGACAGGTTGGCCAGGTCCAGCGCCAGGCGGGTCTGGTCGCCGCCGGCCAGGAAGCGCGGCGCCGACAGCTCGGCGATCAGCGGCGCGGCCACCACCGTCTTGCCCTCGGCCATGCCGAAGTGCTCGTCGGTCCAGGCCTGCGCCATCAGGCGCAGCTCGCCGTTGAAGTCGGGGATGTCGACCGTGGCCAGACCTTCGCCTTTGTCGTCGAGGGTCACCGGCAGGCTCTGCTGGGCGACGATGGTGACCGTGGTATTCGGGCGCTTGCCGCCCTTGGCCATGGCGGCGTCACCGCCGAACGCCAGGCTGGCCAGACGGCCCTGACCGGCTTCGATCAACTGGCCATAGATGTCCAGTTGGTCAGCGCCGTAGGCCTTGCGGCCGAACAGGCTGGCGAAGGGGTCAGGGGTCTTGAAGTCGGTGATGTTGAGAATGCCCACGTCCACCGCAGAGAGCAGTACATGCACCTGCTTGGGCACGCTGCCATCGGCGTTGACGGCTTTGATCTTCACGCTCAGCGGCTGCTTGGGACGCATCTTCTCCGGTGCCTGCAAGCTGACCGCCAGCTTGCGCTCGGCGCGGTCGAGCGGCAGGTGCAGCACGCCGACGGCGCGCTTGGGCGTGGCGTTGGCCTTGCGCTCGCCAGGGCGGATGACCAGGGCGCTGACGTACAGGTCGTGGCGTGCCCACTTTTTGTCCAGCTCGACCTCGAAGGTCTTGCCCTCGGCCGGCACGTCGATTTCCTGCCACCACAGTGGTCCGTCGCTGGATTCGATCATCAGGTAGCCGCTGCCCGCGGCCGGCGGCGTGACGGTGATCTTGGCCGTGGCGCCGTCGGCATAGGACGGCTTGTCCAGCGCCAGCTTCACCTGGTCGGGACGTACCGCGCCGCCTTCGGCGTTGTCCTGGGCGCGGTAGCCGGCCCAGAAGCGCTCGCTGGATACCAGGCCGGTCTGCGGGTCTTCGACTTCGACGCGGTACGGGCCCCACTCGACCGGGAAGGTCAGCTTGGCGGTGGAACCGGCCTTGACGCTGACGGTTTCCTCGCTCTGGGTGAGGAATTTCTCGTTGTAGTTGTAGCTCCAGCCGTCGTCCTGGGAGTAGTTCCAGTAATAGTCGCGGCGCTCGCGGATCAGCCGCACCTTGAGGTCGTCGGCGGCCAGTTTCTTGCCGTCGCGGTCGGCGACCAGCACTTCGAACTGCACCGGTGCGTCACTGTCGGTTTCCTCGCCGTCGAACAGACCGCGCAGGCCCGGCAGGCGCTCGGCCGGCCAGATCGGCTGCTCCAGACGGCGGGTGATCGGGCGACCGCCGGACTCCTGCAAGCTGGCCTGTACGGTCAATTGCAGCGGCGAACGGGCCTCGGCCCAGCGGCTTTCGATGTTCAGCGTGGCCTTGCCGGCCTGGTCGAGGGTGACTTCGTCCAGCTCCAGGTCCTGGGTCAGCTCGTCTTCGGTCACCGAACCGAACTGATAGCCGGGCAGCGCCGGCACGGCCTCGCGCAGCGGGCGCAGGTAGGCTTGGCCGCTGAGGCGGTTGCCGGCAGCCGGCGCGCCGTAGAGGTAGCGGCCGTTGACCTGGATGCGGGCGGTCTCTTCGGGGCTCAGCGGTGTCTTGCTGCCCTTGAGCTCCAGCGCCAGGCGCTCGGGGAGGAAGTCCTCGACGAGGAACTCATAGACCTGCTGGCGTCCGCCGCCAAGGTCCAGCAACAGTTGCCAACGGCCGGTCGGCGCCTCGGTCGCCAACTGCAGTTGGTACTGGAACAGACCGTTCGAGTCGGCCTCCCAGACGAACTTGCGGCTGACCTGTTCGTCGGGACGGCGCACTTCGACCGTGATCGGCTGGGCCTTGACCGGCTTGCCGTCCTGATCGCGCAGCAGGCCATTGAGCAGCACGGTTTCACCCGGACGATAAAGGTCGCGCGGGCCGAAGATGAAGAATTGCAGGGGGTTGGCCTGTGGGCCGGTGATGTCGAACTCGGCCAGGTCCAGCGCGGCGGTGGTCAGGCGCAGCAACGTGGTGTGCACGCCCTGGGTGGCGATCAGGGTGTCGGCCTTGGCGGTGATCGGCAACTGCGCGTGGCCCTTGCCGTCGGTCTTGGCCTGGGCCAGCAGCTTGCCTTTCTCGTCGTGCAACTCCAGCGTTACGTCGCCCAGCGCCTTGCCCCCTTCCAGCGCCTGGGTGAAGACGTCCAGGCGATCACGGTAGCGGTGCGCGGACAGGCCGATGTCGCTGAGGGTGAACAGCGTGGCGGGCTGCGAATAGTCGTAGGTGCCCGAGGCACGCATCACCGCCAGGTACACGCCCGGCTCTTGCAGCGGCTTGATGCCGGCGATGGGCAGCAGCACGGTTTCGCGGGTGTTGCGCGCGGGATTGAGGTCGAAGCGGCCGCTGTAGACCAGCTCGGCCATCTGCAGGGTTTCCTTGGACTGGTAGGCATACAGGCTGCTGTTGCGGCCCCAGTTGGCGAGGAAGCTGGAGAGTTGCTCGGGCTTGACGCGGAAGAACTCGACATCGACCTTGTCGACGTTCAGCGCGATCACCGGCAGGCCTTCGGCCAGGCGCGTGGGCAACAGCGAGCCGCGGCTGGCGAAGCCGACGGTGGGCTGCATGTCGCGGGTTTCCAAGCGGCTGACCGACTCGCTGGCCAGCGCCTTGCCGTTGACCGCCAGCAGGCCTTTATCCACTGTCAGGACCAGCTTGCGTTGCGGGTCCAGGTGGCGCAGGCGCAGCTCCATCTGGTTGTCGGAGAGTTCCCAGGCGCCGTCGAGCTTGCCCTTGACGGTGTCGACCAGGTGCACCTTGGCGGCGAAGTCCTGGTTGGCATCCAACGGCACCGAGAAGCTGATCGACAAGGCGCTGGCGCCATCGACCTGGACTTCGGAGACATCCAGCACCGCCAGTTCGCGATCAGCGTAGCGCTTGGCCAGCACTGCCGGGTCCTCACGCTTGGCCGCGCGGGGTTCGGCCGGAGCGGTCGCTGCCGGCTTCTCGGCTGGCACCGGGGTGTCCTTGGAAGAGGAATCACAGGCACTGAGCAAGGCCAGCGCGCACGCCAGCAACAATCCTTTGTTGAACATGGAAAGGGAACTCTTCGGCAGCGGGGTGATGAGGGCAGCAACTATAGCGCAACGTCGAGGCGTTGACCTCTCGACAAGTGGCAAGTGAGACCGCGGTCGCACGATTGGGTTGCCGGGCCGCTACAATGCGCCGGCCATACACCCAGGCGCCGCCAAGGCCCCACAGATCCGTAATGCGGTTCACTTAAGATCCGTATTGCTGGCATTGGGGCTGCTGCGCAGCCCATCGCGGCGCAAGGCCGCTCCCACAGGGTCCGTACAGCCCCCTGTTTCAGGGTTTGCGCGGACTTTGTGGGAGCGGCCTTGTGCCGCGAAAGGGCCGCGAAGCGGACCCAGCATTCTTCGAGTGAACAGCATGACCACAGATCCGGGAATCCCCATGTCGCAGTTGTCCACCGACTGGCAGCACCGCCTGACCCACCGCAAGGTCTGGGCCCTGGCCGCGCCGATGATCCTGTCGAACGTTTCGGTGCCGCTGGTGGCGCTGGTCGACAGCACGGTCGTCGGCCACCTGCCCCACGCCCACCAGTTGGGCGCGGTCGCCGTCGGCGCCACGCTGTTCACCTTCATGGTCGGCCTGATGGGCTTTCTGCGCATGGGCTCGACCGGCTTCGCCGCCCAGGCCGCCGGGCGCGCCGACGGTGCGGCGCTGCGCCAGGTGCTGGCGCAGGGCTTGCTACTGGCGTTGGCGCTGGCGTTGGTGGTCGGTTTGCTCGCCCTGCCCTTCAGCCAACTGGCGCTGCACGCGATGCAGCCCAGCCAAGCGCTGGGCAGCGCCACCGAGACGTTCTTCCATACGCGCCTGCTCGGCCTGCCGGCGGCGCTGGCCAGCTACGCCCTGGTCGGCTGGTTCCTCGGCACCCAGAACGCGCGGGCGCCGCTGGCGATCCTGTTGACCACCAACGTGCTGAACATCGCCTTGAACCTGTGGTTCGTGCTCGGCCTGGACTGGGGCGTGCTGGGCTCGGCGCGGGCCTCGGTGATCGCCGAATGGAGCGCCGCCCTGCTCGGCCTGGCGCTGACCCGGCCCGCGCTGCGCGCGCATCCCGGACGGATCGTCTGGTCAACGCTCACGCGCTGGCAGGCGTGGCGACCGCTGCTGTCGGTCAATCGCGATATCTTCCTGCGCAGCCTGGCGCTGCAACTGGTATTCCTGCTGATCGCCGTGCAGGGCGCGCGCCTGGGCGAGGCGACGGTGGCCGCCAATGCCCTGCTGCTCAATGGTCTGCTCCTGACCGCCTATGCCCTCGACGGCCTGGCGCATGCCGTGGAAGCCCTGTGCGGCCACGCCATCGGCGCGCGCGAGCGCGACACCTTGCGCCGCTCGTTGGTGGTGGCCTGCGGCGGGTCGCTGATCGTCAGCCTGCTGTTCGCCGCGGCGTTCCTGCTGGGCGGGCACCTGTTCATCGACCTGCAGACCAACATCGCCAGCGTGCGCGCAGCCGCTTACCCGTACCTGCCGTACCTGGCCCTGTTGCCGTTGGTGGCGGTGTGGAGTTACCTGCTCGACGGCCTGTTCATCGGCGCCACACGGGCCCGCGAGATGCGCAATGCGATGCTGGTATCGGTGGCGATCGCCCTGCCCGTGGCATTCGCCCTGCGCGGGCTCGGCAACCACGGGTTGTGGTTGGCGTTTCTCGGGTTCATGGGGTTGCGCGCGGTGACATTGGGGTGGGTGGGGTGGAGGTTGCAACGGCAACGGGGATGGGTTGGCTGATGCTGGACCCGCTGCACAGATCTTTCGCGGTACAAGGCTGCAACTGCAGTCCACAACTCGACTGGCGAGCTGTGCCAGCAACCTAGCGCGCACAACGGCTCCGAGACATAGATAGAACGGCTTCGGACCGGGAAGGGGCTGCACCGCAGCCCCACCTCACCTAGGCAATCAGGACGACAGATAAGACGAGCGAGTCAGCCCCAGACGCAAGGCGTCGAGGAACTGGGTGCGCTCACGTGCGCTGATCTTGGCGCTGGCCACCTTGTCGCGGTAATGGGTCATCAACTCCTCCGGCGACAGGTGCACGTAGCGCAGCATGTCTTCGATGGTGTCGTGGGTCTCGATACCGGCGTGGTACACGCTGCCGTCGGCGTTCTGGTAGATGTTCACCGAATCGGTGTCGCCGAACAGGTTGTGCATGTCACCGAGGATCTCCTGGTAAGCGCCGACCAGGAACACGCCCAGCAGATAGTCTTCGCCTTCCTTGACCGCGTGCACCGGCATGCTGGTCTCGATGCTCTGCTCGTCGACGTACTGGTTGATCTTGCCGTCGGAGTCGCAGGTCAGGTCCTGCAGCACCGCACGGCGCATCGGCTCTTCGTCCAGGCGGTGCAACGGAATGATCGGCAGGACCTGGCCGATGGCCCAAGTGTCGGGCAGGCTCTGGAACACCGAGAAGTTGCAGATGTATTTGTCGGCCAGCTTGTCGTTGAGCTCGTCCAGCACCTGGCGGTGCGAACGCTGGCGCGCCTTGAGCGAGTTGTGAAGGCGCCGGCACACGGCGAAGTAGCACTGCTCGGCCAGGGCTTTCTCGGCCAGGGTGAGCTTGCCGTCGGCGTACTGCGCCGCCACGTCGCCCATGTAGTGCGTGGCGCGCCAGTAGGTCTCGGTAACCATCTCGATGTCGGTCGGACCGAGCAGGTCCACCAGCCACTGCACGGTCTCGGGCAGCGCGGCCTTGTTCTCGATGGTCGGCACTTCGTCGTTGTGGCTTTCCACGTCGGTGACCTGGATCACCAGCATGGCGTGGTGCGCAGTCAGCGAGCGGCCGCTCTCGGAGAAGATGTGCGGATGCGGCAGGCCCTGCGCGTCGCAGAACTCCTTGAGCATGCCCACCACCACGCCGGCGTAGTCGTCCATGTCGTAGTTGATCGAGCTGGCGTTGCGCGAGTGGGTGCCGTCATAGTCGACGCCCAGGCCCCCGCCCACGTCGATGTGATCGACCGGCAAGCCCAACCCACGCAGTTCGCCGTAGTAACGAATCGCTTCCTTGAAGCCGTGCTGGTAGTCGGCCAGGTTGGCGATCTGCGAGCCCATGTGGAAGTGCAGCAGGCGAATGCCCTGATCCAGCCCCGCCTCGCGGAAGCGCGCCACCACCGACAGCAACTGCGCCGCCGACAGACCGAACTTGGACTTCTCCCCCCCGGTGTCGGCCCACTTGCTCGACGCCAGTGACGACAGGCGCACGCGCAGCCCCACCTGCGGCTTGACCTTGAGCTCGGCGGCTTCCTCGATCACCAGGGCGACCTCGGACTCCTTCTCGATGACGATGAACACGTTGTGGCCCAGCTTCTGGCCCATCAACGCCAGACGGATGAACTCGCGGTCCTTGTAGCCGTTGCAGACGATGGTGCCGCCCTTGGGCGCCAGCGCCAGCACCGCCAGCAGCTCAGGCTTGGAGCCGGCTTCGAGGCCGATGGAGACGTTCTGGGTGGCGATGATGTTCTCCACCACCGCTTCCTGCTGGTTGACCTTGATCGGGTACAGCGCGGTGTACTGGCTCTGGTATTCCAGGCGCGCGATGTTGGCGTCGAAGGCACCGGTCAGTTGGCGCACGCGGTCCTGCAGGATGTCCGGGAAACGCACCAGCAGCGGCAGCGACAGGCCGCTCTGACGCAGCTCCTCGACCTGTTCGAAGAGGTCGATCGGCGAGCTGTCCGGGCCGTTGGGGCGCACTTCGACGCGCCCGGCATCATTGATGGCGAAATAGCCAGCACCCCAGTGGCGGATCCCGTAAACACTGCGGCTGTCGGCCACGGTCCATTGGCTGCCATCGTCTTTGCGTGTGCGTCGTACGGACATTCAAGTCCCCTGTCGATAAGTTCTGGACACTGCCCCGCCTGGGAGGCGCGCGCAGTATGAAAGCTGAAGATGACGATTCGTCCGTCTGCGGCGGTAGACCCTGACCGCAGGAACGAGTTTAGAAAGCCACGGGCGAAAAATCCTCGTCGCGGGGTCAGCCGCCGGACTTCTTCGCCTTGAAACCCTGCTTGAGCAATTCGCCGAGCAGCAGTTCGACATGATCGCCCTGGATCTCGATGACGCCGTCTTTCAGGGCGCCACCGGTGCCGCAGCGACGCTTGAGGGTGCTGGCCAGTTCCTTGAGCTGATCGAGCGGCAGCGGCACGCCGCTGATGGTGGTGACGGTCTTGCCGCCACGCCCTTTGCTTTCGCGGCGCACGCGGGCGATGCCATCGCCTTCGGGCACGGCCTGCTGCTTGCAGACACAGGCATCCACCGGCTGGCTGCAGTCGGGGCAATGCCGACCGGCGTCGGTGGAAAACACGAGACCGCCGAGGGCGGAAAAGGAAGAAGCTTTCTTGGCCACTTTTGTTCCTCTTGCTGAGGACAAAAACTGGTCGGCTCGCAGCATCGCTGGACCGACCGCGAAGCCCCACTCTGGCAGGGGCGGCGCTACTGTCGCAGATGCGGCGACAGCCCGAAAAGGGCGCGCAGTGTAACGGTAAATCGATGGCTTGCTAAGTAGCGGATTGCGGCATTTTCCACGCGTTATGCGACGCCCTGTTCAGGAGGTGGACGCCCCGCGCTGCCGATACCAGCGCTGTCACGAACTGGCCTTGAACCGCTGCAACGCCACCAGCGAATCCGGGCAGTAATCCTTCACTCGGCTCTCGGCCTCGGCCTGGGCCACGCTGATGAAGCGCGCCTCCATCACCTCTTCAGGCTGCAAGCGCAACGGCGCATCGGATACGGCCGAGTACACCGCGCACCACAGCCGGTTGCCCGGCTGGTCGAAATAGAACTTCTCATGGAAGCGCAACGGTACATCCGCGATGCCCAATTCCTCACCAAGCTCTCGCGCTGCCGAGGCGTCGTAGCTTTCGCCCGCCCCCACCATGCCGCCGGCCGCCACATCCCAGAAGCCGGGATACAACGCTTTGCTCAAGGTGCGCCGGTGCACGCACAGCTCGCCTCGGCTATTGAACAGCAGGATGAAGGTACAGCGACCGATCAGCCCGCGCTCGCGCAACTCGGCCCGGGGCAGCGCGCCCAAGCAGCGATCCTGGGCATCGACCCAGGCCACCGACTCGGCGTCCGAAGCCGCACGGTGCGCGGCTTCGTCAGGGCTCAGGGTCATCCTTGCGAGAGCAACTGGCGCAGGTCGATCACGGCGGCGTTGGCCCGGGAAATGTAGTTGGCCATCACCAGCGAGTGGTTGGCCCACATGCCGAAGCCGCTGCCGTTGAGCACCATCGGGCTCCACAGCGGTTCCTGCGACGCTTCCAGCTCGCGGATGATCTGCCGCACGCTGACCGTCGCGTTCTTCTTCGCCAGTACGTCGGCGAAGTCCACTTCGATGGCGCGCAGCAGGTGCGACAGCGCCCAGGCCTGGCCACGGGCTTCGTAGAACACGTTGTCGATCTGCAGCCATGGCGTCTCGACGATTTCCTCGTCGACCTGCGGCGCCTGGCCGGCCTGCACGGTTTCGGTCTTCAGGTTGCTGTTGAGCTTGACCCGGCCGACGCTGGCCGACAGACGCTGGGACAGCGAACCCAGGCGCGTGGCCACGTCGCCCAGCCAGTTGTTGAGGTTGTCGGCACGGGTGTAGAAGATCGCGCCCTTGTCGCCAGCGGCCAGGCGCGCCTGGTAGCGGCTAAGCGACTTGATGCCTTCCTCGAACTCCGACTCGCTGGACGGCAGGATCCAGCTCTTGTAGTCGAAGTTGAAGCGCGGTTCGGCCTTGGCCAGGTCGGCGTCTTCGGTGGATTGCGATTGCGAACGGGCGAAGTCCTTGCGCAGCGCGCGCGACAGGTCACGTACCTGGACCAGCACGCCGTATTCCCAACTCGGCATGTTGTCCATCCACAGGCCTGGCGGGAAGCGGTCGTTGGCGATGTAGCCACCGGGCTTGTCGAGCAGCGTGGCCGCGACGGTCTTCAGGGTCTCGGTGGTGGTGTAGCCGATCACCATCTGCTGGCCGTTGCGCTGGGCAGCGGCCTGGGCATTCTGCTGCACCGGGAACAGCGCCGGTTCCTGGCTCCAGTACCAGCCAAGACCGATGCACACCACCAGGTACACACCGATCAGGATAAGCAGGGCGCGGCTCCAGAGGCCGCCGAAGTAGCTACGGGTGGCGGCGCCACGGCCGTCGGCGCGCTCGCGCCGCTCGGCCTTGGCCTCGCGGTTTTTCCAGTCCAGCATGGCGTTGTCCTTAATCAAACATGAGGGTTCAGGGGCTTGGACCACAGGCCCGTGCCAGGGTGCCACGGCAAGCCTGCACCTGGGCACTATAAAGCAGACGCCGCCATGCGCATAAGCGACCCACGAGTCGCAAACTGAATGGACGGGCGTGAACGCTTTGTTGATCCGCGGCACTCACGGGTCGGACGAGAGCTGCTAGCATAGAGCCATCATTGAACCTGCATACCTCTTTCCAACAAGCAGACAGGACATGACCGGACACGCCGAGCCCAGCCACGAGCGCTTGCGTCAACACTTCGCCCAGCGGGTCATCCACCAGGCTCGACAGATGCTGGAGACCTGGCAACGCCTGCAACGCGGCGAATGGTCGAGTGCCGGACTGGGCGAGCTGAGCGATGCCAACCTGCGCCTGCAGCGCTACGCCGAGCGCTTCGAGCAGGCCGAACACATCGGCCTGGCGCAGGCCATCGGTCAGACCCTGGAGGCTATCGAAGCCAACAGCGCGCGCCTCAACTCGCAACTGATCGGTGAGCTCAACCGCCTGATGCAGCGCCTCTCGCGCACAGGCCTGCGCCAGGGCGACCAGCTCGACAGCGTGCACTTGCCGGCCGTGCGCAAGCCCGTGCATATCCTGCTGCAGGACGCCGAGCGCGCCGAGCGCCTGGCCCAGCAACTGGCGTTCTTCGGCCTGAGCGCACAAGCCCTGGACAGCGGCGAGGCCTTGCGCGCGGCGCTGAGCGAGCACCTGCCGGCGGCGATCGTCATGGACGTGGATTTCGCCGGTCCCGGCGCCGGCCTGCGCCTGGCGGCCGACGCCCAGCACGGTCTGCAAACGCCCATCCCACTGTTGTTCTTCAGCCTGCACGAAGCCGACACCCCCACGCGCCTGGCAGCGGTGCGGGCTGGCGGCCAGGAGTTCCTCACCGGCACCCTGGAAGCGTCGAGCCTGCTGGAGAAAGTCGAACTGCTCACCAGCGCCACCCAGTACGAGCCGTTCCGCGTGCTGGTCATCGACGACTCGCGGGCCCAGGCGCTGAACACCGAGCGCCTGCTCAACGGCGCCGGCATCATCACCCGCACCCTCATCGAGCCGATGCGCGCCATGGCCGAACTGGCGGACTTTCAGCCCGACCTGATCATCCTGGATATGTACATGCCCGACTGTACCGGCGTGGAACTGGCCAAGGTGATCCGCCACAACGACCGCTACGTCAGCGTGCCGATCATCTACCTGTCGGCCGAAGACGACCTGGACAAGCAGCTCGATGCCATGAGCGAGGGCGGCGACGACTTTCTCACCAAGCCGATCCGCGCCCGCCACCTGATCACCACCGTGCGCAACCGCGCCGCCCGCGCCCGCCACCTCAAGGCGCGCATGGTCCGTGACAGCCTGACCGGGCTGTACAACCACACCCACATCCTGCAACTGCTCGAAGACTGCAGCTTCCGCGCCCGCCGCGAGCAACGGCCGCTGAGCTTCGCCATGCTCGACATCGACCACTTCAAGAAGATCAATGATCGCCATGGCCATCCCATGGGCGACCGCGTGATCAAGAGCCTGGCGTTGTTTCTCAAGCAGCGCCTGCGCAAGACCGATTTCATCGGCCGCTACGGCGGCGAAGAATTCGCCATCGTCATGCCTGACACCGGGCTGGACGCCGCGCACAAGGTGCTCGACCAGATCCGCCAGCGCTTCGCCGAAATCCACTACCCCGCCCAGCCTCAGGACCTGCAATGCACCTTCAGTGCCGGTGTGGTGCAGCTCGACGAAGCGCTCGATGCCCTGAGCATGGCCAGTGCTGCGGACGAGGCGCTGTACCGGGCCAAGCATGCCGGGCGCAATTGCGTGATGCGGGTCGAGCCGTAAGCGCCCACGGCGTTTCCTGCACAGCCATCGGCCACGACGCCAGCCATACCAGCAATGTGCCACTTTTTTATGGCGCCAAGCCTCCGGCGTCATCACGGCGTCACAAAATCGCAATAACTTCAGCCACCTACCTCACCATTGCCCAGGAAGTTAGCGGCTATGCGCCTGAAGTGGCTGACCAATTTCAACACCCTCTTGCTGGTGGCCGTGTGCTTTGCCCTGGGCGCGACCCTGTGGTGGTCGCAGCGCGCACTGGAGCGCCCCTACCAGCTGATGGAGCGCTACCTGAGCCTGTCTCAGCAGTTCCAGAACCAGGCCGCCGACAATATCCAGGTCTACCTGGCCAGTGGCGACGCCCTGCGCCATGCCGCCGCCACGGAGGCCACCCGGCACCTGCACGAGGCGCTGGCCCAGTGGCCGGAGGATCTGGCCGCGCAACTGCGGCCCAGCCTCGACGGCCTGCAGGCGTTCACCGCCAACGAACTGCTGGCCGCTGGCAAACTGGCCGGCGACCCGCAAGCGCTGCTGCTGCAAGCCGAGCGCGAACTGGGGGCCAACTTTGAACAACTGGCCGGCTACGCCCGTGACAGCGGCAGCGCCGAGGCGCCGCGCTACCTGACACCCCTGCTGGACGCCTCGCTGCACCTGGGCCGCCTGGCGCTGGCCCGCGACAAACTGGTCAGCAGCGGTCGCGCCGAGCTGGCCGACGAGGTGGAACGCGAGCTGCAGCAGATCCGCGCCCAGGCCCAGCTCATCGACGCCCTGCCGCTGCTGGGGGTGACCCGCGCCGCCGAGTCCGGCGCCGACGACTTCGCCGCGATGATGGGCCTGCAAAGCCAGGCCAACGAACGCCAGGAAGATGTCGCCGTCGGCCTCAAGCGCGAACTGCAAAGCCTGCTCGGCCGTTACCCCGCCGAGCTGCAACGCACCCGCGAACAGATCGAGCGCCGCGCCGCGCTGGCCGCCAGTACCCGCGAACGTATCGATGCCGTGCAGCAGGCCATCGCCGCACTGGAGCCGCAGGTGCGTGGCCAGCACGCGAAGATCGCCGCCGAAGTGCGGCTCACCCAGGGCGTGATGATCGGCCTGATCCTGCTGATCGCACTGCTCATCGACACCCTGCAACGGCGCCTCACCCGCACCCTCACCAGCCTGGCACCGGCTCTGTCACGCTGGGCCGAAGGCGACTTCGGCCAGCCCGTGGAACTGGGCCGTACCAACCTCGAACTGCACGAGATCCAGGCCTCGCTGAACCGTCTGCGCCAGTACTTGGTGACGCTGGTGGGCACCTTGCGCGACAACGCCGAACAGGTCGCCGGCAGCAGCCACGCCCTGGCCGGCATGAGCACGGCGCTGCACGACGGTGCCGAACGCCAGGCCGGCGACACCGCGCAGATCCGCGACGCCCTGGGCGAACTGGAAGCGACCATCCAGCAGGTGGCCGGCGATGCCAGCGCAGCCGCCGACGCCAGCCGTGACGCTGGTCGCGCCGTGGAGCACGGCCAGGCGGTGATCGGCGACAGCCTGTCGGGGCTGCGTGCGCTGGTCGACGAGGTGCAGGGCAATGCTCAGCTGATCGAGCAACTGGCGGCGGAGTCGGCGACCATCGGTGGCGTGCTGACGGTGATCCGCGCCATCGCCGAGCAGACCAACCTGCTGGCGCTCAATGCCGCCATCGAGGCGGCCCGTGCCGGGGAGATGGGCCGCGGCTTCGCCGTGGTGGCCGACGAGGTGCGCTCGCTGGCCCAGCGCACCACCGGCGCCACCGGCGAAATCCAGGTGCTGATCGACCGCCTGCAACAGGCCGCGCGCGAATCGGTCAGCGGCATGCGCACCCAGCTCGAACATGCCGAGGCCACCGCCAGCCAGGCGCAGATGGCCGACGGTGCGCTGGACGAGATCGTCAGCGCCATTCGCACCATCGCCGACACGGCGGTGCGCATCGCCGATGTGACCGCCCAGCAGAGCGGCGCGGTGAGCGAGATCCGTGACCACAGCGAGCGTATCCATGCACTGGGCGAAGACAACCTGCAGCGTATCGGCGAAGGTCGCCAGCAGAGCGAGCAACTGCTGCAGCTCGGCGGCGAACTGAACCAGGCGGTCGGCGCGTTTCGCGTGTAAGCGCCCTGGGGTGCGGCGCTTCGCCGCCGCGCCCAGCCCGATCGCCCCCAGCCGCTGCCAACTCCGCTATCATGCCGGCCACGTTCCACCTCGCGAGTCCGCCATGCGCCGCTTGTTTTTCCTGCTGTTCCTGCTGCTGGCCGGCCCCAGCTTCGCCTCGGGCCTGCTCGACAACCGCCCCAGCGCCACCCTGGGCGCCGCCTCGCTGTCCAACAGCGCCGACTTCCTGCCGGTCCACGAAGCCTTCAAGCTGGAACTGCTCCAGGCCGATGCGCAGTCGATCAAGTTGCGCTTCGTCGCCACCGAGGGCTACTACCTCTATCGTCACCGCTTCCAGGTGCGCAGCGAGCCAGGCGACATCGCCCTGGGCAGCCCACGCATTCCCCAGGGCGAAGCCAAGCACGACGAGTTCTTCGGCGACGTCGAGGTGTACCACGGCATCGTCGACATCGAAGTGCCGCGCACCGACCCACGCGCCTTCACCTTGCTGGTGGGTTATCAAGGCTGCGCCGACAAAGGCCTGTGCTATCCCCCGGAAACCGCGCGCCTGAGCATTCCGGGAGAGGGCGCGGCGAACGCCGCCAGTGCCACCGAACGGCTCGATTGGCAGGCGCTGCTACTGTTCTTCCTCGCCGGCCTCGGCCTGACCTTCACCCCCTGCGTGCTGCCGATGCTGCCGATTCTGTCCGGTGTGGTGCTGCGCGGTCAGGTGGGCGGTTGGCGCGGCTTGAGCCTGTCGCTGGCCTACGTGCTGCCGATGGCCGCCAGCTTCGCCGGACTCGGCGCGTTGATGGGGCTGTTCGGCGCCAGCCTGAACCTGCAAGCACGCCTGCAATCGGCCTGGGTGCTGGTGCCCTTTGCGTTGTTTTTCGCGGTGTTCGCCCTGGCCATGTTCGGTCTGTTCGAACTCAAGTTGCCGCACGCCCTGAGCCAGCGCCTGGACCGGGTGGCACGCGGCACGCGCGGCGGATCACTGCTGGGCGCTGCGGTGCTCGGGGTGCTCTCCAGCCTGCTGGTCTCGCCCTGCGTGTCGGCGCCGTTGGCGGGCGCCCTGCTGTACATCAGCGCCAGCGGCGATGCCGTCGGCGGCGCCCTGAAACTGTTTGCCCTAGGCCTGGGCATGGGCGCACCGCTGCTGCTGGTGGCGACCGGCGGCGCGGCCTGGCTGCCCAGGAGCGGGCCATGGCTGAACAGCGTGAAGAACGTCATCGGCGTGCTGTTGCTGGGCGTGGCCATCGGCCTGCTCAGCCGCGTGCTGCCCGGGCCGCTGACGCTGCTGCTGGTCGGCCTGCTGGCCGCTGGCGTGGCACTGTTCCTCGGCGCGCTGGAGTTCGTGGTCAAGTCGCCGCGTCAGCGTCTGGCGCAGTTGCTCGGCCTGCTGTGCCTGGTCTACGCCCTGGCCTGCTGGTACGGCGCATTGGCCGGTCAAGGCGACCCACTGCGGCCGCTGCCGCCGCCCGCGTCTGCCGCCTCGGCGGCGCCTGAGCAGGCCGATGCCTGGCAGACCCTCACCACCCCCGCCGCGCTGGACGCGGCCCTGGCCCAGGCCAAGGCGGCCGGCCAGCCGGTGCTGCTGGACTGGTACGCCGACTGGTGCATCAGTTGCAAAGTGATCGAGAAGGACGTGCTCGGCGCCGCCCAGGTCCAGCCGATGCTGTCCGGCTTCAAACGGCTGCGCTTCGATATCACCGCCAGCAGCGCCGAACAGCGCAGCCTGCTCGACCGCTACCGACTGTTCGGCCCACCGGCGATGCTGTTCTTTGCCGCGAACGGCGGCGAAATGACCACTGATCGGGTGATCGGCGAGGTGAATGCCGAGGAATTTGCGACGATTCTGACGCGCGTGCGCGGCAAGTTGGGGCTATAACGTCCCACAGCGGCGTTTTTGTCCCACGAAAGTGACCAAACCCAGGCTTGCAGTCACATACTTTGCCCGAACCTCGGTCAACGTGCTGGCTATTGCGGGGAACTGGACACTGCCACCGACTTGCGGCATAGTCGCCGCGCTATGTCGAATTGCCCTACAAAACCAAGGAATACGCAGATGGCCACCCTACTGGTGCTGCACGGCCCTAACCTGAACCTGCTCGGCACCCGCGAGCCAGGCGTCTACGGCGCTGTCACCCTCGCCCAGATCAACCAGGACCTCGAGCAGCGCGCACGCGCCGCCGGCCACCATCTGCAGTACTTGCAGAGCAATGCCGAATACGAGCTGATCGACCGCATCCATGCGGCGCGCCAGGAAGGCGTGGATTTCATCCTGATCAATCCGGCAGCGTTCACCCACACCAGCGTCGCATTACGTGACGCATTGCTCGCAGTGAGCATCCCATTCATCGAAGTGCACCTCTCCAACGTGCACAAGCGTGAACCGTTCCGTCACCACTCCTACTTCTCCGACGTGGCTGTAGGTGTGATTTGCGGCCTGGGCGCCAGCGGCTACCGCTTGGCCCTGGAGTCGGCCCTGGAACACCTGGCTGCCAACGCACAGCCCCGATGACACGCGGTTCAGGTCGATGGACCTGGCCCTGAAAGCACTACGAAGAAACGTTTTCGACACGTTTTCACATTTTAAGTCCCCGACCGAATCCTGGGAGTTGCTGATTAATGGATATCCGTAAAGTCAAAAAGCTGATCGAACTGCTGGAAGAGTCCGGCATCGACGAACTGGAGATCAAGGAAGGCGAAGAGTCCGTTCGCATCAGCCGTAACAGCAAAACCCCTGCCGGCGCCCAGTACTTCGCCGCGCCAGCGCCGATGGCCGCACCGGTTGCCGCCCCTGCCCCTGCCGCCGCCGCTGCACCGGCCGCCGAAGCCGCAGCGCCTGCCCTCAAAGGCACCGTGGTCCGCTCGCCGATGGTCGGCACCTTCTACCGCAAGCCATCGCCGACCTCGCCGAACTTCGCTGAAGTGGGCCAGACCGTGAAGAAAGGCGACACCCTGTGCATCGTCGAAGCCATGAAGATGATGAACCACATCGAAGCCGAAATCGGCGGTGTCATCGACGCCATCCTGGTAGAAGACGGCCAGCCGGTTGAGTTCGACCAGCCGCTGTTCACCGTCGTTTGAATCGCGGAGAGCCAACGATGTCTGGGAAGCTCGAAAAAGTCCTGATCGCCAACCGTGGGGAAATTGCCCTGCGGATCCTGCGTGCCTGCAAAGAGCTGGGCATCAAGACCGTCGCGGTGCACTCCACCGCCGACCGTGAACTGATGCACCTGGGCCTGGCAGACGAGTCGGTCTGCATCGGCCCTGCATCGTCCAAGGATTCCTACCTGCATATTCCGGCGATCATCGCGGCCGCCGAAGTCACCGGCGCCACGGCGATCCACCCGGGCTACGGCTTCCTGGCTGAAAACGCTGATTTCGCCGAGCAGGTGGAAAAATCCGGGTTCGCCTTCATCGGCCCCAAAGCCGACACCATTCGCCTGATGGGCGACAAGGTGTCGGCCAAGGACGCCATGATCAAGACCGGCGTGCCTACCGTGCCGGGCTCCGACGGCCCGCTGCCGGAAGATGAAGAGACCGCACTGGCCATCGCCCGTGAAGTCGGCTATCCGGTGATCATCAAGGCCGCTGGCGGCGGCGGTGGTCGCGGCATGCGCGTGGTGCACAAGGAAGAGGACCTGATTGCCTCGGCCAAGCTCACCCGTACCGAAGCCGGTGCAGCCTTCGGCAACCCGATGGTGTACCTGGAGAAGTTCCTGACCAACCCGCGCCATGTGGAAGTCCAGGTCCTGTCCGACGGCCAAGGCAACGCGATCCACCTGGGCGACCGTGACTGCTCGCTGCAGCGCCGTCACCAGAAGGTGCTGGAAGAAGCGCCAGCTCCCGGCATCGACGAGAAAGCCCGCCAGGAAGTGTTCAAGCGCTGCGTGGACGCGTGCATCGAGATCGGCTACCGCGGTGCAGGTACTTTCGAGTTCCTGTACGAGAACGGCCGCTTCTACTTCATCGAGATGAACACCCGCGTCCAGGTCGAGCACCCGGTCTCGGAAATGGTCACCGGTGTCGACATCGTCAAGGAGATGCTCAGCATCGCCGCAGGCAACAAGCTGTCGTTCCGCCAGGAAGATATCGTCGTCCACGGCCATTCGCTGGAATGCCGGATCAACGCCGAAGACCCGAAGAAGTTCATCCCGAGCCCAGGCACGGTGAAGCACTTCCATGCACCAGGCGGCAATGGCGTACGTGTCGATTCGCACCTGTACAGCGGCTATTCGGTCCCGCCGAACTACGACTCGCTGATCGGCAAGCTGATCACCTGGGGCAAGGACCGCGACGAGGCCATGGCCCGTATGCGCAATGCCCTGGACGAAATCGTCGTCGATGGCATCAAGACCAATATCCCGCTGCACCGCGACCTGGTGCGCGATGAAGGGTTCTGCAAAGGCGGCGTGAACATCCACTACCTCGAGCACAAACTGGCCAACCAGGAGTGATCGCGTTAGCGTGATGGACCCGAACCCCGGACGCGTTCCGTAATGCTGTTCACTTAATATCTGTATTGCTGGAATTAGGGCTGCTGCGCAGCCCATCGCGGCGCAAGGCCGCTCCCACAGGGTCCGTACAGCCCCATGTTTCAGGGTTTGCGCGGACTTTGTGGGAGCGGCCTTGTGCCGCGAAAGGGCCGCGAAGCGGA
>NZ_JAUQOQ010000022.1:0-60352 GCF_030580795.1 Pseudomonas boreofloridensis
GCCTTGTGTCGCGATTGGACCGCGAAGCGGTCCCGAGGATGGCAGCGGTTAAGTAGAAAACCTGGGACCGCTGCGCGCTCCAATCGCGGCACAAGGCCGCTCCCACGAGGGCGTGCGAGATTGCAGGAATTGAGCCGGACAGTGACTCGAACTAGGCTTCAGCGCGGGCTGTCGGGTCCTGCACTGGCTGCCCTTGGGGGCGGGGGTGTCGCGCGATCACGGATCAAGCCCGTGCCATCCGCCCGACAAGCCTGCTCCACACGCACACCGGAGTCTGTAGAAGTTTCCGAGGTCAGGTGCAGCCCGTAGAGCACCACATCCGCACGCAGCTCGGCGAAGCGGGCGATGCCAGGAAAGCGCCCCCATTGCGCGGCCCCCAGCCCTTGCACGCCACGTTTGCTCGCCGCGTTATGCTCGATGATCCAGGCCACCAGCGTCTCGAAGCCGTAGCGTCGGGCCAGCACCACCGCGGCCTGGCCGAGGCGTATGCCTACACCGCTGCCGACGTGGTCGTGGCGCACGTAGATCGACACCTCGCCGGTCAGCCGGCACGCCTGGGCGCCCCAACTGAAGCGATTGACGATCAGCCAGGCGACCACCTCGCCGCCGCGTTCGAGCACATAGATCGGATCGCCCTCCTTGACGAAGCAGTCGACGAAGAAGGTCATTTCCTCCAGGGAAAACGCTCTGAGCACGGGGGAGCTGGTGCCCCCCAGAGCGCTTTCGTTGAAGATCGCGGTCATCGTCGGCAGGTCCTCGGGCGTGTAGCGACGCACCCCAGGGGGCAGCTCGGAGCGACTGTTCAAACGGTTGGCGATCATGCGCGAGCCTCCCCGAACACACTGCGCTTGAGGTGTTCGCGGGCCCGGAACAGGCGCGAGCGCACGGTGCCGATCGGCACGCCCAGGCGCTCGGCGGCGTCGCGGTAGCTGCTCTCGGTGTCCACGGCGGTCAACAGGGTTTCGCGCATTTCCTTGGGCAGCGCGTCCATGGCCGTCAGCGTGCGGTCCAGCAGTCGATGATGGTCGCACTGCTCGCCCAGGTCGATGTCGTCACTCATTTCGTGGCATTCGCTTTCATCGAAGGCGCACAGCGGCGGCTGCGCGTAGTACCGGCGGAAATGGTTGCGGATCAGATTCAAGGCGATGCCGCACAGCCAGGTGTCCGGCTTGGCCAGCCCTTTGAATTTCTCCTGATTGCGCCAGGCCTCCAGGTACGTGAGCTGGATCAGGTCATCGGCGTCGTCCTGGTTGAGCACGCGTTTCTGGATGAACAGACGCAGCTTGCGCTGCTCGCCGAAGGTGATGCCGGGCGCGGACGTGTTCTGGGTTGACGCGAAGTTCAGACAAGCCATCAGTAAATCCCTCTGATAGGTGCATAACGTCGATCCGATGTCGACAAGCCCTATCAGCAGAACCTGTGCCAAACCCAAATTACTCAATAAGCAACTGATAAATAACGATTTTGTTTTTACGGTTGCATACGGTTCGTGCAGGCCGCTGCACAGGCCAGCCCAGCGCTACTGCAAGAATTTGCACCGCCCGGCCGCGTAAAAATGCCCGCCATCGCCATCCGGCGAAAGGCGCTGAAAAAGCCGTTGGGGAGGATGGAACCGAACGCCGAAGTGCTGCCACCCACTGAGCATCCGAAACCACGCTCATGGTCATCATGAAAGTAGAAGCGCCGAGACATATGCGCAGTGCCGTGCCACTGGCCCAGGCCGTTTCGGCCTTGGCGCAACTGAGCACGCCAGCGCCAACGCAGCAGGCCGTGCAGTCCAGTTCGATGGAGGAGGTCGGCATGACCTTCAGCCATCACGTGGAGCGCAGCACCAAGGCCCTGAGCCAGCGGCGCATTCGCAGTGCGCGTAAAGAGGTGGGCCAGACCCGGATCGAAACGCGCGAGCGCCTGGAAGAGTGGTACGACCAGCTCGGTCATCCCGGCAAGCTGAGCCTGAGCGCCATGGCCGCCCAGGTCGGCGCCTTGCTCTACGGCGAGCCGGTGCTCGAAGACCTGGTGCAGGCCAGCGGCGCAGATCCGGCCCGCACCGACCTGATCCTGCAGCAGGTGCTGCGCGAGGCCGAGGCGCAAGGGCGCAAGGTCGAAGCCCAGCGCGCCCGCGACTACCTGCAACGGCTGCGTGAGCAATATGGCGCGCAGATCCAGGCCGGCATGAACATCGCCGAGGCCTTGCGCGCCGCTGGCGGCGACCCCGAGTTGCGCCAGGCCGTGCGCCGCCTTTACTACGACACCGTGGTGCTCAAGCAGTCGCTGCCGAGCATGATGCAGGCGCTGCTCGGCCTGTTCGGCGAAACCGCGTTCGTCTCCGGCCTGGACATGATGCGCCGCGCCCTGGCCGACGACATCGCCGCGCAGACCCCGTCGAGCCCCACCGCCAAGCTGCGGGCATTGCTGATCGGCCTGGCCGTCTCCACTCAACTGGGCAGCGTGCTGCACAGCTGCCGGCAATTGCTGGAGCAGTTGGCCGACGGTTGCCCGGCCAGTCAGCTCACGGCGGTGCTGTTGCTGCAGCGCCTGCTCGGGATGGCGGCCAGTGGTGTGTCGGCGGCCGAAGTGCGCCGCATAGGCCGTGAACTTGGTGGCGAACAGGAGCGCGATCAACTGGTGTCGCTCAACGGCCTGTACGCCATGCTCAAGCGCCTGCCGCTGGCGCTCTGGCGCGACGGCAAGAGCCGCCAGAGTGCGCTGAAGACGGTGCTGGTGCTGCTCGATGAGCGCTCCCGTGGCGAAACGCGCGGACAGACCGCCGCCCCGATCAAAGGTGTGTTCGCATGATCGCCCTGTTGAACCGCGCTGCGGGCGCGGCGGTGCGGCGCATCGAAGTGGCCGGTGCATTCGTGGTGCTGGGCATCGTGTTCATGCTGATCCTGCCGTTGCCCACCTCGGTGGTCGACGTGCTGATCGCCATCAACATCTGCATCTCCTGCCTGCTGATCGTGCTGTCGTTGTACCTGCCGCGCCCGCTGGCCTTTTCCTCATTCCCGGCCGTGCTGCTGCTGACCACCTTGTTCCGTCTGGCGCTCTCTGTGGCCACCACCCGGTTGATCCTGCTCCAGGGCGACGCCGGGCATATCGTCGAGGCGTTCGGCAACTTCGTGGTCGGCGGCAACCTGGCCGTGGGCCTGGTGATCTTCCTGATCCTCACCGTGGTCAACTTCCTGGTCATTACCAAAGGCTCCGAGCGCGTGGCCGAGGTGGCCGCCCGTTTTACCCTGGACGCGTTGCCGGGCAAGCAGATGTCCATCGACAGCGACCTGCGCGCCAACCTGATCGATGTCAGCGAAGCCCGTCGCCGCCGCGAAGAGCTGAACAAGGAAAGCCAGCTGTTCGGCGCGATGGACGGGGCGATGAAGTTCGTCAAGGGCGACGCCATCGCCGGCCTGGTGATCGTGGTGATCAACCTGATCGGCGGCTTCTCCGTGGGCATGATGCAGCACGACATGGGCGCCGCCGAATCGATGCACCTGTATTCGGTGCTGACCATCGGCGACGGCCTCATCGCGCAGATTCCTGCACTGCTGATTTCCCTCACCGCCGGCATGATCATCACCCGTGTATCGCCGGAGGGGCAGCCGGCCGGCAGCAGCATCGGCAAGGAGATCGCCAGCCAGTTGACCGCCGAGCCCAAGGCCTGGGTGATCGCCTCGGTGGGCATGCTGGGCTTCGCTGCGCTGCCCGGCATGCCGACGCTGGTGTTCATCGTCATCGCCCTGATCACCGGCAGCGCCGGGGTCGTCCAGCTGTATGCCCGCGCCCGGCAGGCGCGCCAGGGCGACGACGCGCCCACGGCGGTGGCGCCCGAGGACAACGGTGCCGAGGACCTGCGCAGCTTCGACCCGACCCGCGCCTACCTGTTGCAGTTCTCCGTGGCCATGCAGGGGCACCCGGCCACCGACGGGGCGATCCAGACCCTGCGCAAGAAACGCAATGGCCTGGTGGCCGGGTTCGGCCTGACCTTGCCGCCCTTCGAGATCGAATACAGCGCGCTGCTGGAGGACGACGAGTGTCGTTTCTGCGTGCACGAGGTGCCGATGTTGCGTGCCACCTTCGGCGAGCGCGTGGCCGTGGCGCGCGGGCCGCTGCCGTTCGAGCCGCGCCAGGCGCAGGTGGGCAGCGAGGTGCGCGACGAGCAGCAGTGGCTGTGGTTGCTGCCCGACGATCCGCTGTTGGCGCACGAGCAGGTGGAAGCGGTATCGGCCAGCGAACTGCTGGTGGAGCGCATGAGCCGCGCCATGTTCGCCACCGGCCCGCAGTTCCTGGGCTTGCAGGAAAGCAAGTCGATCCTCAGCTGGCTCGAAGCGGGCCAGCCAGAGCTGGTGCAGGAGTTGCAGCGGACCATGCCCTTGGCGCGCTTCGCCGCCGTGCTGCAACGCCTGGCTGGGGAGGGCGTGCCGCTGCGGGCGGTGCGTCTGATCGCCGAGTCGCTGATTGAGCACGGGCAACACGAACGCGACGTCGGCGCCCTGACCGACTACGCCCGCATCGCCCTGAAGTCGCAGATCTATCACCAGTACCGCGACGCCGAGGGCCTGCATGCCTGGCTGCTGACCCCGGAAAGCGAAACGCTGCTGCGCGAGGCGCTGCGCCAGACCCAGACGGAAACCTTCTTCGCCCTGGAAAGCGGGCACACCCGGGCATTGGTGCTGCAACTGCGCGAAGGCTTCCCCCTGCGCGCCAAGCGCGTGGCCGTGCTGCTGGTGGCCCAGGACCTGCGCGCGCCGCTGCGCGACTTGTTGCGCGACGAATTCAACCACGTCCCGGTGCTCGCCTACAGCGAGCTGCACAGCAACGCCCAGGTCAACGTCCTGGGCCGTTTCGACCTGGAGCAGGATCACTTGCAGGTGGAAGCGGCCGCCTGAGGGCCAGTCGCGTCACAAGACCATTGCATACAACGAAGGCAGGCGCTTGCGGGCGGCCTGCCGATAACAGGTGAGGAAATTGGCCATGTTCGAGCTGCGCGTTTTAAGTGGTCTGCACCGGGGTGCGGCGTTGCCCCTGGTGGGCGACGAATGGGTCGTGGGGGCGGCCGAGGAGGCCGATCTGGCGCTCTACGATCCTGGCATCTGCACCCGCCACGTGTGCCTGCAACGCAGCGATCAGCAGTGGCGGCTGGAACCGCTGGACGGCGCGGTGTGCGACGCCCAGGGCCAACCTTGGGCGCCGGCCCAGGCACTGCCGGTCGATGTGCCGTTTGCCGTCGCCGGCATCTGGCTGTGCCTCGCCTCGGCCGACCAGCCGTGGCCGCCGGAGGCCCTGGACAGTGCTGCGTCGGCGGCGGGCAGTGCGCTCAGCCCGAAAGCGGCGGCGCGGCCCTCGTGGTCCAGGCGCTTGGCCATCGCGGCGGCGGTGATTACCGTGGCCTCCAGTGCCTGGGCCTTCACCAGTCAACCGACCCCGCCCGTGGCCGTGAGCCCGACGCCGCCGCTCACGCGCAGCAAGGTGGCGCTGGACAGCGTGGCGACGGTGCGTCTGCAACTGGAGCGCATGCTCCAGGAGCGTGACCTGGCCACCCAGGTACGGGTCGAGTCGCAGGGCGATCGGCTGGTGCTGGTGGGCGAGTTGCCGCGCCAGCGCCTGGCGGTGGTCGAGCGCCTGCTGCAGCGCTTCCACGACCGCTATCAACCCTCGGTCGAGGTGCTGGCCAAGGTGCAGGAGCACCTCACGCAGTTGCCGTTCCAGATCGCCCAGATCGTCGGTGGCAAGCGTGGCCACGTGGTCACCTCCGACGGTCGCCGGCTGTTTCTCGGTGACCAGATCGATGGCTTGCGCCTGACCGCCATCGGCAACGACAAAGTGACCTTCGAAGGTGACCAGCGCTACGAGGTCACCTGGTGATGACACACGCCGCAGCGGCCCGTCTGCAGGCCTGGGAAACGGACCAGTACGCACGCCTGCAGCGCTTTTCGCCGGTCGCGGTGCGCGGACGGGTGCAACGGGTCAACGGCATCCTGCTGCAATGCCGCCTGCCCCAGGCGCAGATCGGCGATCTGTGCCAGGTCGAGCGCGATGCTCGTGAGCCGCTGCTGGCCGAGATCGTTGGCTTCGACCAGCACGACGCCTTGCTCAGTGCGCTCGGTGGCCTGGAAGGCGTGCGCGTTGGCGCGGCGGTGCAGCCGCTGGGCATGCCGCACCGGGTGCAGGTGGGGCCGCAGTTGCTGGGCCAGGTGCTCGATGGCTTTGGCCGGCCACTGCTCGACGGCGGTGTCGGGGCGTTCGCCGATGCGTCGGTGCTGCACGCCTCGGTGGTGATCGGCGAAGCGCCTGCGCCCACCGCTCGGCCGCGCATCCAGCACGCGCTGACCACCGGCGTTAGGGCGATCGACGGACCGCTCACCCTCGGCGAAGGCCAGCGCGTGGGTTTGTTCGCTGGTGCCGGTTGCGGCAAGACCACGCTGCTGGCCGAGATCGCCCGCAATGTCGAGTGCGACGTCATCGTGTTCGGCCTGATCGGCGAGCGCGGGCGCGAGCTGCGCGAATTCCTCGATCACGAACTCGACGACGAACTGCGTGCCCGCGCGGTGCTGGTGTGCGCCACCTCCGACCGCTCCAGCATGGAGCGCGCCCGCGCCGCGTTCACGGCGACGGCGTTGGCCGAGGGCTTTCGTGCCCAAGGCCAGCGCGTGCTGCTGCTGATCGATTCGCTGACGCGGTTCGCCCGTGCGCAGCGTGAAATCGGCCTGGCAGCCGGTGAGCCGCTGGGCCGCGGCGGCCTGCCACCGTCGGTCTACAGCCTGCTGCCGCGTCTGGTGGAACGGGCCGGGTTGAGCAACGACGGCGCCATCACCGCGCTGTACACCGTGCTGATCGAGCAGGACTCGATGAACGATCCGGTGGCCGACGAAGTGCGCTCCTTGCTCGACGGCCACATCGTGCTCTCGCGCACGCTCGCCGAGCGCGGTCACTACCCGGCCATCGACGTGCTGGCGAGCCTGTCGCGCACCCTGGTCAACGTGGCCGACGGCGAACACCTGCGGGCCGGCGTCAACCTGCGGCGGCTGCTGTCGGCCTACGACCAGATCGAGCTGATGCTGCGCCTGGGCGAGTACCAGGCTGGCGCCGACCCGCTGACCGACCTGGCCGTGGAGTCGCGCGCCGCGTTGGACGGCTTCCTGCGCCAGGACCTGCGCGAGCCGGAGCCGCTGCCCTCGACCCTCGCGCACCTGCAGCAGTTGACCGCCTATGTGCCGGGCTGACGTGCAAGCCCTGGTGCCGGTGCGTCGTCACCGCGAAGGCCAGGCCGAGCGGGCCTGGCGCCAGGCCCGTGAGCGGCTGCGCGAATGCGAAGCCGAAACCGCCGCCGCCCGCGCGCACTTGCAGACCGCCCGCGAGCGCCAGATGGCCGAGCGCGCGGCCTTGGGCGACGCGCATCGCGGGCGCGCGCTGAGCGTGGTCGAGTTGAACGCCTGGAGCACCCAGGAGCGCCGCCTGATCGGCGAGCTGGCCGAACACGCCCAACGCGTGCAGGCACTGGAGGCTGCCCAGGCACGTCAGGCCCAGGACACCGACGCGGCGCAGCAACGCCTGAGTGGACGGCGTCGCGACCTGGAAAAGCTCAAGGCACTGATGGCGCGCCTGGGGCAGGAGACCGGCGATGAATGAACGTCCCGTGATTCATGCACCGCTGCCTCGGCGTGAGCCGCCACCGGCACTGGGTCGCCCGCCGTTGCGCGGCGCCGAACCGGCGCCGGCCCAGGCGAGCCGGGTGGCGCGCTCGACTTCGCGCGACAACGCCCCCGGCGCCGAGCGCGATCCTGAAGCGTCGATCGCTCGCAGCGATGGCTACTGGTTCCGCCAATGGGTCGAGGCGGTGGACGGCGGTCTGCACCAGGACACCGCCGGGGCACATTCGCTCTCGGCCTCGACGGGCCTGGAGGGCAGCGAGGTGGAAGCGTTCGTCGATCAGCTCACGCCGCGCTTGCGCGCTACCCAAGACCTGCACTTGGACCTGCTGCTGCACCTGCCGCAGTTGGGACGGATCAAGGTGCTGGCACGACGGCAGGAGGCCGGGCCCGGCTGGGACATCGGCCTGAGCGGCGAGAACGAGACGGTACAGGCGCGCCTGGCGAGCCGCCGTGGCCACCTCGAAGACGCCTTGGCGCAGAGCCTGGGCCAACCGATCAGCGTGCAGGTGGCACGCATTGAAGAGGATTACTGACATGCGTGCCTGTGCACTGTCGCTGCCATCGGTCAGCGCTGATGAGGCCGCCGCCCGGCAGCGGCTGGGGGCGGGCGTCGAGTTGCCGTTCGAGGTGGCGGGCGAGGCGGGGGCGTTGACGCTGACCTTGGGCAACGGTCCCAGCGGCGCAGCGCCTGCGGTGTTCGCCTGTGCCCACGGGGCCTTCGCCCTGGGCGAGCCCGGCCCGGTGCTGAGCCTGTTCGGTGAGTGCCCGGTGGTGGTGCCCGCCGAGCCGGAGCCGGCTGACGACTGGTTCTGGTCGCTGTTCCATCAGGTGCTGAGCGCGCCGTTGCGCGAGGCCTTCGGGTTTCTCAAGCCCTTGGCCGCGAGCGAGGTCGAGGGCATTGCCTGCCGCCTCGACGTGCGCGTTGGCGATGCGCGCGTCGCCAGTCATCTGCGGCTGCCTGGGCAGACCCTGCTGGGCCTGCTCGACGCCGCCCCCTGGCAGCGCCAGGCCACGCCCTGGAGCGAAGGTTTCGGGGTGCGCGTGCCGCTGTTGCTCGGGCACCTGACGTTGCCCAGCGGTCAGCTCGCCGCCCTGCGTCCTGGCGACGTGGTGATTCCCGAGACCGCCCTGTTCGATTCAGCCGGCCACGGCCAGGTTCGCCTGGGCCGGCATTGCTTGCAGGTGCAGGCGCAGCAGCACCCCGCGCCGTTGCACCTGACCGTACTCGCGCTTGAGGAGACCGAGATGAACGACACCCCCGACACCGATATCCTGACGCCCGACTGGGACGACACCGCCCACTACGGCGCAGACGAGCAGGACGCCGGGGCCTTCGACCCGGCCAGCCTGGCCCAGACCGACAGCGCTGACGACGCCCAAGCCTCAGCAACTGAACAGCAGGCTGGGGCCGAGCACCCGGACCGCTTCGACGCGCTGCCGCTGGCGCTGACGGTGCGTTGCGGTCACCTGAACCTGACCTTGGGCGAGCTGCGTAACCTGGCCCCCGGCGCCGTGCTGCAGGTGCATGGCGTGGCGGCGGGGGCAGCCACCCTGTTCCATGGCGAACAGCCGCTGGCCCAGGGCGAGCTGGTGCAGATCGACGGCCGCCTGGGCCTGCAGATCGTGCGCATGGATGTGGCTGGATGAGCTTCCAGGGGGTCGACCCCTTCCTGCTGGCGCTGTTCATCGGCGGCATTTCCCTGGTGCCGCTGCTGCTGATCATCTGCAGCGCGTTCCTCAAGATCGCCATCGTGCTGACCATCGCGCGTAACGCCATCGGCGTGCAGCAGGTGCCACCGAACATGGCGCTGTACGCCATCGCCCTGGCGGCGACGCTGTTCATCATGGCGCCGGTCGGCCACAACGTGGCCGAAGCGCTCAAGGAGCGGCCGCTGGACTTCAGCCACAGCGAGGCGTTGCAGGAATCGGCCCTGAACGCGCTCAAGCCGCTGCAAGCCTTCATGTCGCGCAACACCAACCCGGACATCCTCACCCACCTGCTGGAGAACACCCAGCGCATGTGGCCCAAGGAGCGCGCCGAACAGGCCAGCCGCGACGACCTGATGCTGCTGATCCCGGCGTTCATGCTGTCGGAGCTGGAGGCGGGCTTTCAGATGGGCTTTCTCATCTACATCCCGTTCATCGTCATCGACCTGATCGTCTCCAACCTGCTGCTGGCGCTGGGCATGCAGATGGTGGCGCCGATGACCATCTCGTTGCCGCTCAAGCTGCTGATCTTCGTGCTTGCCCAGGGTTGGACGCAGTTACTGGACAGCCTTTTCTATTCCTACCTCTGAGGCCCGGCGATGGACGCGATGACGCTGTTCAAGGAAGGCATGTTGCTGGTGGTTCTGCTCTCGGCGCCGCCGTTGATCGTGGCGGTGCTGGTGGGGGTGCTGACCTCGCTGGTGCAGGCCCTGATGCAGATCCAGGACCAAACCCTGCCCTTCGGTATCAAGCTGGTGGCGGTGGGGCTGACCCTGCTGGTCACCGGCCGCTGGGTCGGCGGGGAACTGCTCGGCTTGCTGCGCCGGGCCTTTGAAATGATGGCCAACACCTGATGGCGAGCTCGGCGTTGCTGCCCTACTTCGACCTGCTGCTGTCGGTGGCGCTGGGCATGGCGCGCATCTACCCGGTGGCGTACCTGGTGCCGGTGTTCTGCTTTCAGCACCTGCGTGGTCTGCCGCGCCATGCCATCGTCTTCGCCCTGGCCATGTTGCCCGCCCCCGGCATCCGCCAGGCGCTGCTCGACGCCCAGGTCAACTGGCTGACCCTCGGCGGCCTGATGCTCAAGGAACTGATCCTGGGATTGTTGCTCGGGGTGCTGCTGGCGATGCCGTTCTGGCTGTACGAGTCGGTCGGCGCCTTGCTCGACAACCAGCGCGGGGCGTTGATCGGCGGTCAGTTGAACCCGTCGCTGGGCACCGACACCACGCCCCTGGGCCACCTGTTCAAGCAGATGACCATCCTGCTGCTGGTCGCCACCTTGGGCATCGGCACCTTGACCCAGGTGATCTGGGACAGCTACCTGGTCTGGTCGCCCACCACCTGGTTTCCGCTGCCCGGTGCCGAAGGCTTCGGCGTGTTCCTCGGCCTGCTCGGCGAGATGTTCATGCACATGCTGCTCTATGCCGCGCCGTTCATTGGCCTGCTGTTGCTGGTGGAAGCCAGCTTGGCGCTGTTGAGCCTGTACAGCCCGCAACTGCAGGTGTTCATCCTGGCCATGCCGGCCAAGAGCCTGATCGGCCTGGGTTTTCTGCTGTTCTACCTGCCCACGTTGTGGGACGCGATGACAGGCCGGCTGCTGCGCTATGGCGAAGTGCGGCATCTGCTCGACCTGCTGTTGCAGACGCCCTGACCCAGGACTGACCCATGAGCGAAGACAGTGGCGAAAAGACCAAGAGCGCAACGCCGAAGAAGATTCGCGATGCCCGCAACAAAGGCCAGGTCGGCCAGAGCCAGGACCTGAGCAGCCTGATGGTGCTGGCGGTGATCACCGAAGTGGCGTTGACCCTGGCCGAGGACAGCCTGCAGACGCTGCAAGACCTGGTGGCCTTCCCGCTGCACCGCCTGGCGGTGAACTTCACCCGCGCCCTGGAAGAAACCCTCGCCCATGCCGGCGGCGTGCTGCTCAGCTTCACCCTGATGACCGTGGGCCTGGCGATCGCCACGCGCCTGGTGGCGGGCTGGATACAGTTCGGTTTCCTGTTTTCCCCCGAGGCCCTGCGGCCAGACCCGAATCGCCTGAACCCGGTGAACCAGGCGCAGCAGATGTTTTCCGGGCAAGCGCTGATCAACCTGTTCATGGGGCTGGTCAAGGCGGTGTTCATCGCCGCCGTGCTGTACCTGGTCACGCTGCCGGCGCTCGGGGCGCTGGTCAGCCTGGTCAACAGCGACCTGCCCACCTACTGGCGCGGCCTGGCCAGCCTGTTCCGGCACATCATGCACACCTGCCTGGCGGTGTTGCTGGTGCTGGCCATCGTCGACTTCGGCCTGCAGAAGTACTTCTTCGCCAAGCGCCTGCGCATGAGCGAGGAAGAGGTGCGCAAGGAGTTCAAGGAAATGGAGGGCGACCCGCACGTCAAGATGCACCGCCGCAACCTGGCCCGGCAGTTGGTCGCACAATCCGCCGAGCCTGAGGCCAAGCCGGTGGAAGAGGCCGACATGCTGGTGGTCAACCCCACCCACTTCGCCGTCGCCCTGCGCTACCGACCCGAGGACGCGGCGCTGCCGCAGCTCATCGTCAAGGGCGTGGACGCCGAAGCCCGGGCGTTGATCGAGCGGGCCAAGGCGGCGCGGGTGCCGGTGATCCAGTGCATCTGGCTGGCGCGCACGATCTACCGTGAGGACGTCGGCGCATTCATCCCCCGCGAGACCCTCCAGGCTGTGGCGCATATCTACCGCGTGCTGCGCGAGCTCGACGATGAAGCCAAGGACGAGGTGATCGAGATTCCCGAGCTGGACCGGCGCTGAGCCGGTGGGTGGAACCGACCAACGCGGCGCTGCCACTCAGCAGAGGAGTCGGACCGCCTTTGCGCTGCCGACTCGGTGACCCCAACCACTCACTGGAGATTGTCCATGCCTCCTGATCCGAGCCTTGTCGGGCGCGCAGGTGCCCTGCACGGGGTGCATAGTCCCCCGTCATCCTCTTCACCCTCCTTGACTCAGCAACCCATCGAGGCCCAACACACGCGCAGCAGCCAGAGCCTGCAAGCGCGAGGGCGCTCGTCCTCGGCGCCGCCGGCGCTGCATCAGCGCGGTCGAACCCGCAGCCGAGATGACACCCGTGCGGCGCGGGCCAGGTCTCATTCGCCTGGGGCGCGGCCCCCGGCCGAGTCCGAGCGCACGACACCGCCGCCCGTACCCAGCTCGGAGCAGGCGCACCTGGACGACATGCAATCCCGTCAGCAGAAACTGATGGAGCAACAGTTCGCGATGCAGATCGGCATGGAGGAGCGCCAGGCGATGATGCTGCAAGTCAAGACCTCCGCGGACATGACCAAGCTGTTCGCCGATACGGTGAGCGAGGTCACCAACGGCTTCCTCGACAGTGCCAAGAAGGTCATGGAAAAAGGAGGCGAAGCGATGAAGCTGCGTTGACGTCCAGCGTTACCCTTGGCCCCGCCAGGTTCGCCTGGTGGGGCTTTTGCGCATGCCTCAACCCAGGCGTGTGCGGCCCATGGTCAGGCTCGCCGGGCGCGGCTCGACCGCCTTGGCCAGGTCGAGCAGGCGCGGGCGTACCTCGTTGACCTGGGCGACGAAACCGACCACCCAGTGGCAGAAGCGGGTCTCGTCCAGGCCCGACAATGCACTGTGCGCGCACAGGCGCACGCAGGCCTTGTCGTCCAGGGCCAGCCAACTGCCGCCGAGCAGGTCCAGGCGAAAGTTGAGCTCCAGCAGGCGCTTGTGCAGACCGGGGGCGTGGGCGGGCAGCTCGATGGCGCAATGCAGGATGGCCAGGTCGCTGTGCTCGGGCAGTTCGATGACCACCGCTTCGCGGTCGTGCGCGTCATACAGCGCGCACACGCCGTGCTCCAGGTGCAAGTCGGCGTGCAGGTGGTCGGCGAGGGCCGAGATCAAGCGTTGGGCAACGGCGTCGGCGGTCATGGTCAACCTCAATAGGTGGCGGGACGCTCGTCGAGGTCTTCCAGGCCCAGCAGCGACAGTTGCCGGGCTTGGAGGTCGTCGAGCAGCTCTGGGGTCAAAGGAACGTCCGGCAGCGCCTGCCACACCACCAGCGCGCGCTGCGGGTCGAGGAACACGTACAGGTGCGCGTAGTCCTGCGGGTGGGCGAAGCGCCGTTCCAGCGCTTGCTGGATCTGGTTGGCGCGCAGCACCTGGCTTTGCACTTGCAGCGCCAGCCCTACGCTGTGCGCCTCGCGGCGCAAGCCGAACTCGATGCCGGGGGCGATTTCCCAGTAGCTGGCAATGCCAGCGATGACGTTCTTCTGGAACGCCTGGCGCGTGCTTGCGCTGTGCACCGAAAAAGACATGCCGGGTCAGTTCTCCAGAGGGACGACGCTGTGGTCGAGAGGGTGTTCGGGGGTGCCGAGGCCGCCGCGCATGCCCGGCGCCCACCAGACCACGATCCGCCCGTGGTCGGGCTCGGCCCGTTCACAGGCCGCGCCCTGGCAGCCGGATCGGCTGGCGCAGCCGGCGAAGACCGGCAGACTCAGGAGTACGGCGAGCAGCAAGGGGGTGCGCTTCATGGGTTCAGCCTCGCAGTGGTGTGCAGCAGGGAGGGGCGTTCGTTGCCCGGCAGGCGAGCCGGCGGGTTCATGACCACGAACACTTCGGTTTCCTCGCCCGGCTCCAGCCAGACCTTCGGCCAGGCGGAGGCGGCAAGGGTCCAGCGGCTGCCGCAACTCGCTTCATCGAAACGCACGCGGCGCTGGCCCTCGTTGCGCACCACGCCCACGGCGATGCCGTAGTCGGGCCCGGCGAACCATTGCGCGCGCGCGGCATCCAGCGTCAATCCGGGCTGCAGGGCGCACAGCGTCTCGGGCGCGTAGGGAATCGACTCGGCTTGTTTGAACGAGGCCGGGATGTTGCCGTCGGCCAGGTGCGCCAGGACTTCGCTGACCTCCAGGCGCCCGACCGGACGCTTGCCGTTGCGCCGCTCTTCCACGCGGGCCATGGCGTTGTCCACCTGTTGGCGGTCGAGGCTGGAGATGTAGCGGGCCGGATCGACCTGGTCGCCGATCAGGCGTGGCGTGAGGATGAACACCCGCTCGCGGCGGCTGGTCTGGCGGGTGGTCGAGGAAAACAGCAGCGGCCCTACCAGTGGGATGCGCCCCAGCCACGGCACCCGTTCCAGGTTGTCGCCGGTTTCCTCGGTGTGGAAGCCGCCAACCACCAGCGAGCGGCTTTCGCCCATCACCGCCTGGGTGCTGACCACGCCACGGCGCACACTGGGCGTGCGCTGGCCGACGGCGGACGGTTCGATACGGCCGTCCTCGATGTCCAGGGCCATCTGGATCTGCTTGTGCCCGCCGGTCTCGATGGCGTGCGGCACCACCTGCAGGCTGGTGCCGGCGGTGATCGGCTCGATGTTGGCCACTCGCTCGCCAACGGCCGAGAGGTATTCGGTGCGGCTGAAGTCGATGACTGCCGGCTGGTTCTCCAAGGTCAGCACCGAGGGGTTGGCCACCACCGAGGCCAGGCCGCGGCCTTCCAGCGCGCGCAGTTGCGCGGCGAAGTCGCCGTAGTCCTGGATGAACACCGTCGAGCTGGCGCCGGGGCGCAGCATCGAGGCGCCGCCGATCAGGTCACCGCTTTCGACGTTCCAGTTGGCGGCCAGCTCGGCCAGTTGGGTGCGGTCGATGTCGAGGATGATCGCGTCGATTTCCACCAGCTTGCGCGGCACGTCCACGTCGCGGATCAGCGGGGTGTAGATTTCCCGGCGCTTGGGCGCGTCGTAGATGAGCACGGCGTTATTGCGCACGTCGGCTTCGACGCGGATCTTGCCACGGCTGCCGCCACTGCTCTGGCCAGGCTGCACGCGGCGGGTGTTAGGCTGGCCCATGCCACTGAAGGCCAACTGTTCGAGACTGCCCATGGCCATCGATTGATTGCCTTGCATGCCCTGCATGGACGCCTGGGGCAGGGCGGTTGGCGCCGCGCCGGTGGCCGAGCCGCGGTTTTCCAGCAGGCCCCGGAGAATGCTGGCGACCCCGGGGATGACCAGCGTCTCGCCGCGGTACTTGATGTTGCGGTCGGCGGCGCTGGCGTAGCGCAGCGGGAAACTGATGACTTCCTGCTTCTCCTCGGGCGTCTTGCGCGCCTTGGCGAACTGCGTCACCAGGCGCACGTAGCGTTCGGGGCCGGTGATCAGCACCACGCCTTCATCGGGCAATTCACCCCAGCCGAAACGCGGGTCCAGCAGACCGATATCGGTCAGCGCCTGTTTCATGTCCGGCCCGGCATCGGCGGACACCTCCAGGCGCCTGGAGCGCTGATTTTTCAGCGGGCTGACGTACAGGCTGCTGCCATACACGAACCACTGGAAGCGATTCTCCAGGCCCAGTCGGTCGAGGAACGCCTGGGGACTTTCCGCGCGCATCCGGCCCTGTACCGTGCCGGCAAGGGTGCCGTCGATCACCAACTGCACGCCGAAGGTGTTGGCGAAGTCGTCGAGGACCTTGGTCAGCGGTGTGTCCTGGGCGTCGTAGGCGTAGGGGGTGTTCTTCCAGTCGGTGGGGGCTGCCGCCTGGCTCGGCGTGGCCAGGCCAAGCGAGCCGGCTAGCAGCAACGCCAGCAACGCGGACGGTGCCTGGCGAAGGCGCGTGCTGTTCGCGGTAATCCAGCGGTACGGTCTGAACCACGGGTTAGGCATGTCGAAGTCCTGTTCCGAGAAAATGGGCGTGCGAGGGCCGTCGCGCCACCGGGGCCGCTGCACCGCGTGGCGCCTTGTGCAGCATCGATTGCCAGGTATCGCGCTGGTTGAGCAAGGTTTCGAGCAGCTCGACCAAGTCGTCGATGTGGGCGTCACGGGCCACCTGCGCCATCAGCCATAACCGGGCATCGTCGGGGCCGCGCGCCAGGGCGCCGGGAAAGCGCGACAGGCTTGGATGGGCCAGGCGCAGTACCTGCTCCAGGGACGCTCCTTGGGACACCTCGGTGGGCAGCTCGACCGACACCAGCAGCGCGTCGTCGAGGTGGGCGAAGGTGACTTCGCCGTCGTCGATGAGCAGCTTCAGGTGCTCGGGCTGTTCGGCGTCGGCGCTCCAGCGGATGAGCTGCGTGCGCAGCTCATGGCATTGCATCGATGATCGCCTTGGCGAGGTTGTGGTGCGCGGTGGTCTGTTGGGTGGCTGCCGTCACCGCGACCGACATGCCGTTCATGCTGGTGAGAAAGGTGTGCATATCGTCCAGCGACTGGGACTGCGCGGCGTTCATCGCGGCGTTGTTGACGTTGTCGGTGGCGCGCTGGAAGTAGCTGTCGAGGCGGCGCTGCAGGGCATCGATCGAGGACATGGACGGATTCTCCGGGCTTGGGCGTGTTCACCGGGTGAGTGGCGGTCAAGCCCAAGGTGGTTCCACTTGGGGGCGGAAAACCATCGACTGTTTTCCGGTGATCGTGTGTCGTGATCTGGGCCGTTGCAGGAGCGGCCTTGCGCCGTAAAGTCAGTCATCGCGGGCGTTCGGAACGATATCGGTCGCCTGGTTCACGGCCGCTGCGCGCCCGATCGCGACACAAGGCCGCTCCCACCAAGATTGCGCTCGCTTCACTTCTTGGGCACGGCATGCGACACCGGGTGATCGTGCATTGGCTGTTCATCCGCAGCGCATGATTTCCAGAGTCCAGCGTGGCTTTTGTGGGAGCGGCCTTGCGCCGCGATCGGGCGCGAAGCGGCCGTAAAGTCAGTCATCGCCGGCGTTCAGGATGATTGCGAGGCAAGGCGGTTCCTACAGAGGAACGGTGTTGGATGACGGCACCGGCACGCGCAGCGCTTGCACGGTGCTCGGCCAGTCGAGCAGGAAGGTGCCGGCGGGGGTCTGCAGCCTCAGTTGGTGACGGTCCATGCCGGCATCGGCCACCAGCGTCCAGGGCTGCGCGGCCGTGTTGCCGAGGCTCCGGGTCAGGTTCGTCAGATCGTCAGGATGACAGTGCAGGGTGGCACTGGCCGGCTCGCGCTGCCCGCTGGCCAACTGGCGCACCAGGGCGTCGATGCGCGCCGGTTCCGGCACCTCGTCCAGCAGCGTGCGCAGCGCCTCGTTGACCAGCCGTGCTGCGCTGGCTTCGATCTGCTCCCACATGGCCTGGCGCTGTGCTTCCCAGGCGGCGAGCGCGGCCTCGGCGTTTTCCCAGAACCGCGCCTGGGCGTCGAGCCGCTCGGCCTCGGCCAGGTCACGGGCCTGCTCGAGCACTTGCGCGGCTTGCTCCTGGGCCTGTTCGATGACCCGTTGCGCCCGACCGCAATCGACCAGGGTTTCGCGGGCGATGCAGGGTTGCAGCAGGCCTTGAGCGTTGGGGCGTAGTTCAAGCGAGCGACGGGCGAGCATCGGGTGTCTCCGTGTCGTGAGCGGGCGGGGTGATGGGCGCCGGGCGTTGCCCGGTCCTCCAGTAGACGGACTGCCACAGCGTGTCGAGCCTGGCGGCTGGCGGCTGCGGCGTCGCCCAGCGCTCGAGGGCCTCGACCCTGGCGCGGGGGAAGGCCAGGCGCGCGCGTTGCCAGGTCGGCTCACCCAGCCAGGCCCGCAGCAGCGCCAGAGAATCCTGGTCCGGTTCGAGCCAGTGTCCGGGGCGCAGCGCCTTGGCTGTGCGCTCGCACCAGGCGCGGTCCTGCGTCGACAACATCGGGGCTGCCGAGCGCGGTGAACAGGTGGCGGCCACCAGTTCGCAGGCCAGCGTCAAGGTGGCGGGCGTACACAGCAGGGCCTGCATCGCCGGGTTCGGTTCGGGCGGCATGCACGGCGTGATGCCCAAGCCCTTCGCCAGCGCGGCGTGGTGCCCACGGGCGAGGGCGTGCAACTGCGAGGTGCTCAGTCGGTCGAGGCCGGGTGGCTGCCAGTCGATGGCGGCCAGTTGCCAGGCGTGGTGCCACCAGTGAATCCAGGTCAGCGCCGCGCTCATGCAGCCGAGCCCTTGTCACGGGGGGCAGCGCCCGCGGGTTTCACGGCGAACAAGGTGGCTGCTGGATTGCCCGGTGCGGTGCCGGGGCGGGCGAGCTTCTGTTGCAGCGCGCGCGGCAGCGTCAGGGCACCTGTGCGCCACAGTCGGTAGAGCCCGTAGCCGACCCCCAGCAGCAGGCTCAGCAAGACGATGCCGGTCACGACCATGACCGTTCGCCAGTAGCCGACGTCTTCGGCCTTCATCAGGAACGGCCCGAACGGCGCCATCTCGCGCCGCTCCTGATAAGGCAACGTGGGCACGAACACCACCGACAACTTGCTGGTGTTATGCGCGGCGTCGGCCATGCCGGGGATGCCGCTGGCGATCAGGTTGCGCACCCGTGGCGTGATGCTGTCCGGGTCCAGCGCGCCGGTGTGCTTGATGAACACCGAGGCCGACGCCGGCTGCACCGGCTCACCGGGCGCGACCCGCTCCGGCAGGACCACGTGGACGCGGGCGAGCACCACGCCGTCGATCTGCGACAGGGTCGATTCGAGCTCCTGGGACAGCGCGTAGATGTAGCGCGCGCGTTCCTCCAACGGCGTGGAAATCACCCCTTCCTTGCGAAAGATATCGCCCAGGCTGGCGCGTGAGCGCCGTGGCAGGCCGGCCGCTTCGAGTACGCGCACAGCGCTGTTGAGGTCGGCAGGCGCGACCAGGACGCTCATGCCGTCCTTTTCCGTGCGTTTGCTGGCCTGGATGTCGTTGTCCGCCAGTTGCGCGATCACTTCATTGGCATCCTGCTCGGAGAGACGACTGTGCAGCGTCGAGCGCTCCTCGCAGGCGGTGAGCAGCAGGCACAGCAACAACGTCGAGCAGGCGCGCATGAACATGGCCGGCAATTCCTTCACTGGAGGTTGGTGAGTTTCTCGATGGCCTGGGAGCCCTTGCTGACCAGCTTGGCGGTCATCAGGCTTTCCAGGTGGAACGACGACAACGAGCGGTTCGACTGCAGCATGTCCTGCGGGTCGGCGGTGCGGATGGCCTTGACCAGATCACGGTTGGCTCGCTCGTCCAGACGCTGCAGTTCGCTGGAGCGGCTGGACAACGAGTCGATGATGCGGGCTGCGACGTTGTTCGGGTTGTCTGGCGCGGGCGGCTTCTCGCGCATCTGCGCACTGAACCAACTGACATCACTGGTCTCGGCGCTGGCCTGCGGCTTGGCGCCGGTCTTGCTGGTGGCGGCCAGTTGCTGGGTATCGACGGCTTGGATTTCCATGGGTGTCTCCAATCGGGTTGGGGCGTAGCGAAAAGGGCGCGGCCGTTCAGGCGCACATCAGCCGCAGCACGTTGCGGGCACTGCCGGTCACGCTCAGATGGAATTCGACGGCCTCGCGGCTGCGTCTGACGCGGCGGCGCGCCAGTGGGGCCTGCCCGGCGAGGCGGGCCAGTGCCAGGTCCAGTTGCTCCAACGCCAACTGGAACAGCCGGACTTCGCGATCCTGCAGCGGCGTGCCCAGGGCGATGCGCTCGGTCCAGGTGCCGGCGTGTCCGTCGGCGGCGGCAGGCGACGGGTAGCGTTGCGGGTGTTGATCCATGAAGCCTGCGACTTCGAACAGCAGGTCCTGATCGTCCGAGGCGTAGTGCGCCTGGCCGGTACGGTCGTCGAGGTCCAGCAGCACCAGCAGCTTGCGTCGACCCAGCAAGGCGATGAGCCTGAGCAGCAAGCGCAGACTCGCGCGGCTGCGGTCCAGCGCACCGCCGCTCTCCCAGGCGCTGAACAGGGCGCCGCAGAACGGGTTGTTGGCGCTGCCGAAATCGCTCTGGTTGCCAATGTCGTTGTCACCCAGCGGCGGCCTGCGCGGGGCGAGCATCTGCGCCAGGTCGCCGAGCAGGTCTTCATCGCAATAGGCGTCGTCGATGTCCACTTCCAGGTTCTGGCCGGTACCGCCGTTGATTTCTTCCAGGATGTCCGTGAGGACCAGGTTCAGCGGACTTTGCGTGGGCAGCGCCAGGTCCTGCTGGGGCGGTTGCCAGGCCAAAGGCGAGCGCCCGCCTGCGCCAGCATGTTCGGCGCCCCAGCGCAGCAGCGACTCCTTCAGTCGGCCGCTGCCGGCATGGCGGGTGACGTGCTCGGTCAGCGCATCGGCCACGCGCTGGGTGACCGAGTCGCGGCGCGGCGTGTGGGCGTCAGGCTGCAGGGCAGCAGGGGGGCGAAGGCTGTTCAGCCGGTCGATAGGCATGGGTCTGATCTCATCGCGCTCGAAGAGACCCCGCCGCAGCGGGGCTTGAAGCGGGTCGTCAGAAGCGTATGTTCTTGGACGCCTCCCCCATGGCCGTGATGGCCTTGGTGGCGCTGTCCATGGACTCGGCCGAGATGGCGTTCATGGTGTCGGCGACCAGTTTCTGCTGGTCGAATTGGGATTTCATGGTCGTCATCGCGGCCGAGGTCGCATCCATCTGCTGCATGGCCGCCATGGAGGCCGCAAGAGAAGCTCCACCAAAACTCATAGTCGTGTCTCCGGATCGGTTGAATGGCGAGACGCGTGTGACTGTCTCGAAACCTGGGTGGCCGTTCAGCTACAAACGGTTCCACGCCGGTCACTCAACTCGTCGAAATTTCCAGGCACTTCATCCGGTAGTAGAGCGTGCGCCGGGCGATGCCCAGCTCGGCGATGACGGTGTCGATATGGCGGTGGTGACGGCGCATGCAGTCTTCGATGAGCACTTTCTCGAACTGCTGCAACTGCTCTTTCAGGTTGAGCGTGGCGCTGCTGCAACGCTCCGCCAGTTCAGCGCGCGGCAGCGGCGGCAGGCCGAGCACGTAGCGCTTGGCAGCCGATTGCAGTTCGCGGATGTTGCCCGGCCAGGCGTGGCCGACCAGGTGTGACAGCAACCCCGGCGAGGGGGCCAGGTAGGGCCGGTCCAGGGCGGCGGCTTCGCGCTTTACCAGTGACAGGAACAGCGGCACGATGCGTTCCCGACGGCTGCGCAGCGGCGGCAGCTTGAGGCTGACGATGTTCAGCCGGAAGTACAGGTCGCGGCGAAACTCTCCGCGTTCGACCATCTCTGCCAGCGGGCACTGGGCCGACGCGATCACCCGCATGTTCACTGGAATGCTCTGGGTCGAACCCAGCCGTTGGACGGTCCGTGATTCCAGCACCCGCAGCAGCTTGGCTTGCAGCGTCAGAGGCATGCTGTCGACTTCGTCCAGGTACAGCGTGCCGTTATGCGCCGCCTCGACGAACCCCGCGCGGCTCTGGCTGGCACCGGTGAATGCGCCGGAGTTGGCCCCGAACAGTTGGCTCTCGGCCAGGCTCTCGGGTATGGCGGCGCAGTTGATGGCGACGAACTTGCCGGAGCGCCCGGACATGCGGTGGATCTTCTCCGCCAGCGTGTCCTTGCCCGTCCCGGTTTCCCCGCGTAACAGCACGTCGACCATCAGCGGGGCGACGCTTTGGGCAAAGGCCTCAAGGTTCAGTGCATCCTCTTTATAGGTCGTGGAAAGTGCAGCGCAAAGCAGCTTCGGCATCACTGACGACTCCATTCTTGTTCTCATCGGAGGTCGGTAGATTCTCGATCAAGGCACGTGGAAAACTCCCGCGCCGCGGCATGACCGAACTTCAGACCCATCCCGGCTTGCTACGCAGGCTTAGAGATTTGCATGAAAAAAAGTTCATGGGCTCTAGCGCAGAAGTTCAACGTTTCAGCTAAACGGTGCAGCACATGGCTTTCACGAAAAACTGACGTTTTTTTCGCATTTGCACCGTCGGTCGAGCTAGGTCATTGAAATAGCAAGGAATAAAAACCAATTGACCATATCTTGACTGATTGGTCACTTATGTGACTGCGCCGCTTGCCGAGTACATGACCGTTGGTCACTTTCAATGAAGCAAATGCCCTCTGTCGATTCGATATACTCCTGCGCTTGTTCGGGAGACCTTATGCCACCGCTGCCAATCGATGCCGCCTTGCCGGCCCTTCTCAAAGCCCTTCAAGCGCGCGACGAGGTAGTGCTGCAAGCCCCGCCAGGCGCGGGCAAGACCACCCGCGTGCCGCTGGAGCTGTTGAATGAAACGTGGCTGGCCGGACAGCGCATCGTCATGCTCGAACCGCGCCGCCTGGCGGCGCGGGCGGCGGCTGAGCGTTTGGCGAGTGAGCTGGGTGAGAAGGTTGGTGAGACTGTCGGCTACCGAATTCGCCTTGAAAGCAAGATAGGCCCGCGCACCCAGATCGAGGTGGTCACCGAAGGCATCCTGGCTCGCCGGCTCCAAGATGACCCTGCACTGGATGGCGTGGGCGTGGTCATCTTCGATGAGTACCACCTTCGAAACCTTGACTCTGACCTTGCGCTGGCTCTGTGCCTGAGTGCCCGCGAACTGCTACGTGATGAGCCTCCGCTGAAGCTCCTCCTGATGTCCGCAACGCTGGAAGGCGCTCGCCTTTCAAAGGTGCTGAATGATGCGCCTGTGGTCACCAGTGAAGGGCGGATGTATCCGGTTTCGACGGTTTGGGGTAACCCCTATCAGCCGGGTGAGCGAATCGATGCGCGAGTCACGGACACCTGCTTGACCGCCATCGATGAACAGTCGGGAAGCGTTCTGGTTTTCCTTCCTGGGCAGGCAGAGATTCGGCGTGTGGCGGAAGACCTCAAGGAGCAGCTCAGCAGCCGTCCAGACGTGAGCGTATGCCCGTTGTACGGTGACCTCGACCTGAACGCCCAGCGTGCTGCTATTGACCCAGCACCCAAAGGCTCCCGGAAGATCGTACTGGCCACCAACATCGCCGAAACCAGTTTGACCATCGAAGGCGTCAGGGTCGTGGTGGACAGTGGTCTGGAGCGAGTGCCGAAGTTCGATCCTCGCAGTGGGATGACCCGACTCGACACCCAGCGTATCTCGAAGGCCAGTGCTACCCAGCGTGCTGGGCGGGCAGGGCGCCTGGAGCCAGGTGTCTGCTATCGCCTGTGGTCGGAGTCGCAACACGAGCAAATGGCTGGCTACAGCACGCCTGAGATCCTGCACGCGGATCTCGCCGCCTTGGCACTCCAGTTGGCCAGGTGGGGAATGAAGCCGGAAGAGATGACCTGGCTCGACCAACCTCCATCAGCTCCGTTCGGCCAAGCCAGAGACCTGCTCAAGCGCTTGGGTGCACTCGACGATGCTGGACAGCTCACACCGCACGGTTCGGCGATGAGCGAGCTCCCAGCGCATCCACGTATCGCCCACCTGCTCATCAAAGGCAATGCGATGGGCTTGGATGACCTGGCGTGCAACATCGCGGCGCTGCTCGGTGAGAAGGACATCCTCCGTGGAGCCGGTGCTGACCTTCACACCAGGTTGAGTGCCCTGTCAGGCGAGCAACATTCACGTCGTAGTGGTAGTTCCTTCCAGCGGGTGAAGCAGTCTGCTCGGCAGTACCAATCCCTGCTGCGCGGGAAGGCCTCCAGCCCTGTCAGCGAGCCCGATCATCCAAGATGGGTAGGTTGCCTCCTGGCGTTCGCCTACCCTGATCGAATCGGCCTGCAGAGGCGTGCAAGTGCATCCGAATACCGTCTCTCCAATGGTCGTGCTGCGGTGTTCTCAGAGCCCGATGCTCTCACTAAGCACGAGTGGCTGGTGGTGGCCGATCTGGGTAGCCGGCAAGGGCAGCGTGAGGAACGGATCTATTTGGCGAGTGACCTCGATCCGGTTCTGTTCGATGACGAGCTGATTGACCTTGTGAGGTCTGTCGATGAGGTCGACTGGGACGAAAGGGAAGGTGTTCTGAAGGCTGAGCGGCAGTTGAAGGTTGGGCAGCTGATCTTGTCGACGAAAGCCCTGCCGAGTCTTGATGAGCAAACCCGTTCGCTGGCCCTGGTCAACCTGGTGAGGCGCAAGGGCATCGAGCTCCTGCCGTGGAGCCCCGAGCTACGGCAGTGGCAGGCGCGGGTCGACCTACTGCGTCAGCTGGATGTCCAGAGTGGCCAGGCAGAAAGTAAGTGGCCAGATCTCAGCGATGCCAACCTTCTCGACACGCTGGAAGAGTGGCTCACGCCGTACCTGGGTAAAGTCACGAGGCTCAGCCACTTCAGCCAGCTGGATCTGTCTTCGATGGTCAGAAACCTGCTGCCTTGGCCGCTTCCACAGGAGCTGGACGCCCAGGCGCCTCAGGCGATCCAGGTGCCGTCAGGCTCGAATATACGTATCGACTACTCGCAGCATCCACCGATCCTCGCAGTGCGGCTGCAGGAGCTGTTTGGCCTGGCAGAAACACCACGCATAGCCCAGGGCAAGCAGCCGTTGATTCTGCATCTTCTGTCGCCGGCCCGTAGGCCGGTGCAAGTTACACAGGATCTTGCCAATTTCTGGCGCAGCACCTACGCGCAAGTGAAGAAAGATCTTAAAGGCCGATACCCGAAGCACTACTGGCCGGACGACCCGCTGGTCGCCGAGGCGACCGCGCGGGCCAAGCCCAGGAAGTCCTGACCCCGCGCGGGCCGTGCCGCCTCACTTAGAAGCTGTAAGCCACCGACATCAGCGCCGTGCGCTCATCGCCCACCGCCACGGCTTGGGCCAGGCCTCCGGCGTAGTAACGGCGGTCGAACACGTTCTTGAGGTTGAACGCGGTGCGCCACTGGTCGTTGCTGTCGCAAAGCAGGCCGTGGACCCGCAGCGCGGCCTTGCTGTTCTCCGACAGCAGCATCCCCCCTCGAAGGTGCCCTGGCGGTAATCATGGCTGCCACAGCTCATGCCCAGGGTGGCGAAGGCCTCTGGCTTGGGGCGCAGTCCGTCGAGGCATAGGCAGTCGGAGGCCACTGGGGCGCGGAGGATCACCGCGCTCCGGCTCTCCTGAATAGGCGCTCGTCCTGTACGACGCTCTGGGTTCAAGCCTGGCGCAGGACGAAGGTCTGCACCTGGCCCTCGAGGGGGTTCAGCCACTGCGCCCGCTGGCCGTTACGCATTTTGTTGCCTGGCCGTATCGCCACCCGCTGTCCGAGGTGGTCTCGCAAGTGGCAGAGCAAGCCCGATTCGTCCATCGCTAGCGGCTCGATTTTCCAGGGCTCGGTCACGTCAGCTACCCACTAGAACCCCAGGAAGCCATTGATGCTTATGCCAAGGCGCTTGGCCGAGCCCTGGCCGCTGCTGTCGCGGGGTGAACCCGGCAGGGTGATGTCGAAATACAGTCTGTCGCTGCTGCTGTGGTGAAACACGAAGTCCATGGCGGGGCTTTGTCCATCGCTACTGACCTGCAACCAGCCATCTTCGGCGATGCCGGTCCAGCTGAAACTGTCGTCCGAGCGGCTCAGGCGCAGGGGCTTGAGGCTGCGCGCACTGTTGAGATAAAGCTGGGCGCGGAAAGAGCGGCCATACAGGGCGAGAATGTCTGAATGCATGGTGAGCGGCTCGGAGTAGGGAAGAGGCCCCAGACTAGAGGGCCGCTTGCCGAGGCGGCAGGGTCAAAAGCTTCAACCTGTACCCCACCTGCACAGCGTCGATGAATCACGCGTGAGCCTTGTCCTCCAGCAACATGAACAGCCGATACAGCACCACGCTGCTGAACAACTGCAGGAAGCCGCTGAGGCTGTCCAGCGCCAGTTGCACGCCAGGCTGCGGCTCGGGGAAGGCCATCAGCAGCAGGCCGTCGAGCAGCCACAGCGGCGCCAGTACCGCCAGCACGCACATCAGGATGCGCAGGAAGTGGCCGGTGGTCATGCGTGCGCTGGTGCGCATCGACTCGATCACGGGTAGTCCGCGCAGTACCAGCAGGTATTCGGCGAACACCAGGTTGATCATGATCCAGATGCCGGGGAACACGAACAGCGCCAGGCCCGCCATGATCAGCAGCGAGCTGATCAGGATGAGCAGGGCCAGGGCTGGCCACAGCTGCACGGCGCGGGCGAACAGGTCGCGCTTGCGGGTGTTCAGGCCGTGGCTGCGGGTGTCCAGATAGAGGATCAGCGCGGCGCTGTACAGCGGGTAGAACAGCAGGCTGACCAGCATGCCGTAAGCCGGCGAGGCGCTGTCGCCCATCTGGCGATAGAGCAGCTGGGTGAACAGGGCTTCGAGCACCACCAGCGGCAGGCACAGCTGCACGATGCTGGTGAAGTGGCGGCGGAAGAAGTACAGGGAGTCACGCAGGATGGTCAGCGGGTTCATCGGTTCGGATCGCAGGAAAAAAGCGGTGCGTCACTTTAGCCCAGCCGCGCCTGCCTGAAAAAACTTTCATCGCTCCGGCGATTGAATCCGTCGCTTGCTCGCCCCATCTTTGCAGGTGTCCGATGTTCCGCATGGCCCACGAGGTAGCCCATGAACACTGAAGAGCAAACCCTGATCGACGGCTTGTTCACCCGCATCAAGCAGGCCGAGGATCCGCAACAGCCGCGCGACGCTCAGGCCCAGGCGCGTATCGAAGAACACCTGCGCCAGCAACCGGCGGCGCCGTACTACATGGCCCAGGCGATCCTGGTGCAGGAGGCGGCGCTCAAGCAGCTCGACGCCCGTGTCAAGGACCTCGAGGCCCAGCTCAAGCAGGCGCGCGAGCAGGCGCCGGAAGCGTCGCGCAGCAGTGGTGGCTTCCTTTCCAGTATCTTCGGCAGCAGCCCGCGCAGTCCCGCCCCCGAGCCGCAACGGCCAGTGGCACCGCCTGCGTCTGGCGGTGGCTGGCGCGACCCGGCACCAGACCCGCAAGCCTACGCCCAGCCGCCGCAAGCCCAGGCCCAGGCGCAAGGCTTCGGTGCGGCGCCGGCACGCAGCGGCGCCAGCAGCTTCCTTGGCGGCGCCATGCAGACGGCGGCCGGGGTGGCGGGCGGTGTACTGCTGGCGCAAGGTATCAGCAGCCTGTTCAACCACAACTCGCAGCCCAACGAGGTGGTCGAGGTGATCCATGACGAACCGGCGCCGGCCAGCGACACCAGCGGCTGGAACGACCAGGACAGCCAGCGCCAGGTCGCCGACGACAGCAGTTGGAACACGGATCAGGGCGGCTACGTGGACAGCGACTACGACAGCGGCGGCGGCGGCTTCTTCGACGATGACGACACCTTCGTCTGAGCCTCAGGCATACTGACGCGAATTCCAGGGGCGCCCAGCGCCCCTTTTTTCGCGGCGCCAGGCCGCTGCCACGATTGAGCGCATTCCAGCGGGAGCGGCTGCCAGTTGAAAAAGATCGCCCTGTTCGCCGACGTCCAGAACCTCTACTACACCGTGCGCCAAGCCCATGGCTGCCACTTCGACTACAGCGCGCTGTGGTCGCAGGTCAGCGCCCAGGGCGAAATCGTCGAGGCGCTGGCCTATGCCATCGACCGCGGTGACAGCAAGCAGCAGCAGTTCCAGCAGATCCTGCGCAACCTGGGTTTCGAGGTGCGCCTCAAGCCCTACATCCAGCGCAGCGATGGCTCGGCCAAGGGTGACTGGGACGTGGGCATCACCTTGGATGTGTACGAAGCCGCCAGCCGAGTCGATCTGGTGGTGCTGGCCTCCGGCGACGGCGATTTTGACCAGTTGCTGGAGCGGGTGATGCGCCGTTTCGGTGTGCAGACTCAGGTCTATGGCGCGCCGGGCCTGACCGCTCTGTCGTTGATCAGGCAGGCGACACACTACGTGCCCATCGAAGGCTGTCTGCTCAAGCGACATTGATCACGTCGCAGTTTTGGGGGCTGTTTTCATAGTGCAGCAGCCGGTACGGTTCCCGAACATATGGGCCGATCGAATTCGTGGTGTGTAAACACACTTCGCTGAAATACGCGATGCAACTGTGAAGTGGCGCTCTGCCGCAGCGCGTCTATGCTGATGGTTTTACATTCCAAATCATCTGCTATGTAGAGCCTGTATGAAAACTGCAATCAAACCTACGCGAGCCGAGAACTTCCCAGAGTGGTATCAGCAAGTCGTCCTGCACGCTGAGATGGCTGAGAATTCGCCAGTAAGGGGTTGCATGGTCATTCGACCCTGGGGTTATGGTATTTGGGAACATATTCAGCAAGAACTGGACAGGCGTTTCAAGGAGACGGGCCATGTCAATGCTTACTTTCCGTTATTGATTCCATTGTCGTTTCTGCAGAAGGAGGCCGATCATGTCGAGGGCTTCGCCAAAGAGTGCGCAGTCGTCACCCATCATCGTCTGGAGCAGGACGCAGAGGGTGCTCTGGTCGCCGCCGGTGAACTCGAAGAGCCGCTGATCATCAGGCCGACCAGCGAAACGGTGATAGGCGCCTCATTTGCTCGCTGGGTACAGAGTTATCGGGATCTGCCATTGCTGATCAACCAGTGGGCCAATGTGCTGCGCTGGGAAATGCGGCCGCGCATCTTCCTGCGAACTTCGGAGTTCCTGTGGCAAGAAGGCCATACGGCCCATGCATGCAAAGAGGAGGCTCTGGAGGAAACTCTGAGAATGTTGAATATCTACGCGGACTTCGTCCACGACCACCTGGCGATTCCGGTCATCAAGGGCCTCAAGTGCTCCTGGGAGCGCTTTCCTGGCGCGGTCGATACCTACACCATCGAAGCCATGATGCAGGACGGCAAGGCGTTGCAGGCGGGTACGTCGCATTTTCTGGGGCAGAATTTCGCTAAAGCTTCCGATATCCGCTTCATCAATCGCGACGGTCAGCGAGCATTCGCCTGGACGACCTCCTGGGGGGTGTCCACACGAATGATCGGCGCAATGATCATGACGCACGGTGACGACGATGGTCTGCGGGTTCCACCCAAAGTGGCGCCCGTGCAGATAGTCATCGTGCCCGTCGTTCGCGATGAGTCGGACAGACAGTCGATCCTGGAGGCTTGCGACGTACTGCGCTCGCGACTGTCAGCGCAGCGCTGGGACGATCAGCCGGTACGAGCGCTGGTGGATAAACGAGAACTAAGCGGTGCGGACAAGAAGTGGTACCACATTAAACGAGGTGTCCCGATACGGGTTGAAATTGGCGCCAGGGAAGTTCTGGCAAGCACCGTGTCGTTAAGTCTTCGGACCGAGCCCAAAGAGGTTGAAAGTTCGACAGTCGAACACTTTATCCATAGCGTAAGTCAGCGACTTCAAGGGATACAGGACCGGTTATTGGAACAGGCCAGTCAGCGTTTACTGGAGCGGACGATCACTGTAACTTCATTGAGCGATTTCAAGCGAGCGTTCGAGGAAGAGCAGCAGACTGCGCCATTCGTACTGGCGCCTTTTGTAGATCATCCTCACGTAGAAGAGGGGCTCTCAGGCATGGGCGTCAGTGTCCGTTGTCTGCCCCTGCAACAAACAGGCGATACACACCATTGTTTATTCACTGGGCAACCGACCCAGACAATGGCGCTATTTGCCAAGTCCTACTGAACCTAGGCTCACCGTCCGTCACCGTGCTCGTCGACGAGTACGGTTGGGCGGATTTTCCGACTGTGTCGCAGCAATATACCCCCGCCTGTGGCGAGCAATGTCAGAAGATAAATCAACAGCCAGATCGGGCTTGCCTGAGAAAGGATCAGCCCGGCCACCAGCGGAGTGGAAGCGGCACCCAAATACGTTAGATTCTGCGAGCTGTAGTAGGCCCCGGCCCGGTGTGCCGGCGCGATCTCAGTGATGAACAGAAATTCGACAGGTTGCACGATGATTTCGCCGACGGTGAATATCAGCGTGAACAGTATCCATCCCACCAGTGTGCTGGACGTGCCGAAGCCAACGAGCCCAATGGCAAAGGCCACCAGGCACAGTCCGATCCAGCGCGCGAAATGTTCAACTGAGACGTGACGGCCCAACACATATTGCAAGCAGGCGGACGTCAGCGCGTTAGTGATGAAGACGACATTGATGATTTCGTACATCTGCTGGACCGAGTAGCGCGTCAGCAGATATTGGCCGATGTAGAGATGAAACTGGCCAAACACGCCTGCGAGCAAGATAGTCGCCAGCGTGTAGGTCAGTAATGTTCGGTCTGCGACCATGCTCCTGAGGGTCGACCGCATCGTTTCCTGGGGGGTGGAGTCGTCGCTGCCAGAGTCGCTTGGCTGCCAGGGGAGAAAGATTGCAGCCATCAACAGTGAAGCCATGACTGCGCACAGTAGTAGCGGATTTCCGCCGAGGCTGTGCAACCAAAGGCCCATCAATGGCCCGACGGCGTAGGCGATGTTGGTCAGGCTGTACTTCACCGAGAGGACGCCTGCCGTCTGATGCGCACCGAACCAGCGAGCGATGCACAGACGCACCGCAGTCTCCGAAGCCAGGTACGCCAGGTTCAGGATCAGACACAGCATGAACGCGACGATCAACGAGTCGCACAGTTGCAGTCCCACATAGGCCGCGCTTTGCAGCAGGGGTGAAAGTACGATCACCCACTTGGGCCCTAGCCGATCGGTCAGCGCTCCCGCCACTAAGCTCACCAGTGAACTGAACAAGACAAAGCCAGCGATGAACAGTCCTATTTGGTCCACTGCGAGGCCGAAGTTGACCTTCAAGTACACCAGGAAGTAGGCCATGAATGCGGCACGCGCCAATGTCGGCAAGGCCGACAAAGGAACGATCAATCCACGGCCGTGAAACAGCGACGCAAGCGCCAGAGGTTTAGATAACGCCATGGACGACACGCGTTGAGTACCGAAGCGATACTTGACTTTGCACCTGGAATTGACGATGAAGCGCTTGCAGGGCTGCAATCGCAGCTTCGTACTCGGCGGTTCCCGGCAACGCGGCGTACGAGCACGACAAGGTTCTGTCGATGAATTCATCAATTCCCAACTGCTGGGCATTGGCAAATCTGCGTTCTTCGAACTGCCCAGCGTAGAAGTCGTTCACGCGGTCCTCGAGTTCCCGGTCGATCTCGAGCGTCTGTGCATAGTGCTCGAAGCTCTGTGCGAGCATGGCTTCATAAGCGATATGGAAGGCGTCGTGGTCAGGGCTTCTGATGTTCCACGCCAGTATGACCGGTCCGCCGACGTTCAGGATTCGGCGAAACTCCTCAGCCGCTCGCCGAGTATCGAACCAATGGAAGGATTGCCCGCACACAATTGCACGGGCCGAGCCTGGGGCCAGTCCGGTGTCTTCGGCAGATCCCTGTCGATAGTCTGCGTTCTGGTCACGGTCACGCGCTTGAGCGAGCATCTGACGATTGGGTTCGATGCCGATCATGGGGAGCCCTAAAGCGCCAAGCTGGCGGGTGAGAATACCTGTGCCTGCACCGATATCGACAATCGGTAGCGTGGACAGGCGTGGAACGCACTGATTGATCCACGTGATCGCGGCACTGGGGTAGAGCGGTCTTGCGCGCTCGTACACGTCAGTTTTGCCGTTGTAGGACTTCGCCAATGAGAGGGTCATGGGTCCGGGCTCCGTTAATCATGCTGAAGTGTGCAGTAGTCATCGAGCAGGCGTGAAAACAGCCCAATGAAGTCCCTGGCGTGGGCAAAGGCGCATGTGGTGGGAGCGACGTGGTTCAGGTCGTCAACGATGACCGAAACGATCACCTTCACCTGACCTTGGCGCATGAAGTAACCCACGTTGTTGTAGTTGCGATAACCAATGCCGTGTTTATCACCTACGTGACTGGCCTCGTCGAGCCAACTTCGGATTGCCGTGGTGTCTTGTTGCCCACGCATGCACGCCAAGCCGAATTCACACAGTTCTTGGGCAATGAATGTGGGGCCCCTGCCGGTGCCTTGAACGCCCTGCACCATCAACTCCAGGGCTTTCACCAGGTCCGAAGCGGTGGTGGTATTCACCGCTTCCAGGGGATGGTCTGCATCGAGCAGCGGGTTGGGGACGGCACCGACATGATGGGTGTGCTGCAACTGCAACGTCTTTGAAAACGCATTGAGCCGCTGCAGGCCGAGCCGACGCACGAGATGGAACGTGGCTACGTTGTCGCTCAGGGCCATCATGCATTTGAGCAACTCCGCAATGGTGAACGCGCGGGGTTCGTCCAGTAGCCATAATGCCCCGCACGTCTGCTGGCCAGCCGCCTGCGGAAGGAGCCAAAGCCGGTCGTCGAGCCGCCAGCTACCGGTTTCGATTTCGCGCAGTACCGCAATGAGGATGAACAGTTTGCGGGTACTCGAGGCAGGGCATGGCGCATCGGCTGCCTGTTCGAAGCGCGAGCCTGTCTGCCAGTCGAGGATGCACCATCGATAAGCGCAACCTGGCCCTGTTCGTGACAGCGTGAGCATGCACTGATGAATGTCCTGAATCGTCGAGCAACGCGCTGGGTACTGGTGAGCGGGCAGTTCAATAGGCATGTGCGGTGACCTCACGAAGCGTTCGTGCCACCGTCTCAGCTACGGCTGCGAAGTTCGTACGGATGAAGAAGTGATCGCCTGCGACCGTCGTCAATTGGCACCTGCCCAACGTTTGACGCGCCCAGCCCGAGTAATCGGGCTGCTGATCGGTCACCGGGTCGTTATCGCCCAGTATGAGATGAACGGGCGCCGATACCTGCGCAGGCGGGCATCTGGAGAGGTCGATGGCCAGCTGAAAATCTGCGCGTATGACCGGCAGAGCCTGTTGCATGAGTTCAGGGTTGCTCATCAGTTCTGGCGGCGTACCGCCCAAGTCCTGGAGAACCTGCAGCAGGCGCTGATCGCTCAGATCACGTTCATAGGCGCCCATGGCAACGGCGAAGCGCTCGGGTGCCAGGCAGCCACTGACGAACAGTGCCTCTGCGCGCAGTTCCAGACGCTGCTCAAGACTGACGAGCAGCTCAAAGGCGAGCCGACCGCCAAGACTATGCCCGAACAACGCAAACCGGCCGCGGCAGCGGCTTTGCACCTGTTCGAGCAGATAGGTGATCGTGGCTTCACGGCTGTTGAACGCAGGGGCCCCGGGCGACTGGCCCCGTGGCGGCAAGTCCACAGGTATGACCTGGGCCATCGGTAGTAGACGTTGCCAGCGTGCGTAGAAACTCGCGCTACCTCCCGCGTAGGAAAAACACAGCAATGAAATACGGTCCTGGCTCACACGTCACGCTCCTTCAGTTGGAGTAGGGCATCGAGCTTCTGGCTCATCAACTGTGCCCAACCTTCTACCTGCTTGTGGCTGAAGCGCTGACTGTGATGCCAGAAATTCAAGCGCAGGTCGTCGTCAAGTATCTCGACTACCAAGTGCAGGCCAGGGACACGCTGCATGTCTTCTATATTCGCTTGGGCCAATAGACGGTCTGAGATGGGCCCGAGAATTTCTACACCTTCCACACGCACCTGATCTGGCGCCGGGACCGTGTGCCGATAGTTGAGGAAGTTGATGCCCAGATCGGAGAAGTAGGTATCCAGTGCCATACCCGCGAATGCTGGGACAACATCAATCAGCATACTTGGGTGCATCAACGGATAGTCCTGCATGGCGTTGATCGTGCGTGCGACCATCCCTATGCCATCAAGCCACTGGTGATGCACCGTAATTGGAATGGGCCAAGGCGAAGTGAAGGGGCCAATGACATCGTTGAGCTCCTCGAGACCGCGGCCGCTATTGATCGTGCTTATCATCAGCTTGTCGCACCGCAACACGTGTGCCATGGTGGAGGCATAGGCATACAAGACCGCATTGAATACGCTGAAACCGTATTCGCCCCCCAAGGTCGCCAGGCGCCGATTGGCCGATGGCAATTCAATACTGTATCGGCTTGAAGGCGCCACCGTCGTCGAGGTGAACCCTGGGTGGTCAGGCAGTGCTGTGGGACCCTCGAAGGCGTTGAACAGCCCCCGGAAGAAGGCGGCATCTTCCGCCCAAGTGCTCTGGTACTGGGCCTGCCTTCTGGCGTAGTCGGCGTAGCGCAGGCCCTCTGCGCGTGCGCGTGGCGTTTGATCTCGCATGAAGGCGTGCAGGCAATGGGCGAATCGCTCGAGCATCAGCGTCAGCGATTTGCCATCGAACTCCAGGTGCTGCACACCTAGCAGCGCGATGAAAAAGGGTTCTCCCACGTCAATGAAACGCAGTGCCCAGGTCACGTTCACCTGCGGCTGGGGTAGCGTGCGAGCCATTGCGCGCACCTGCTCACCAAGCTGCTGGGCTGGATCGGCGACATCTCGCAGGTCCACGAACAGCGCGTCGAAGCTGTCAAGTACTTCGTGGGTCGAGCGGATCTGTGGTCTACCTTGCGGGAAAAAGGTGCGCAGCAGCGGCTCTTCGTCCAGCACTTGAGACAAGGACGCATAGCAATGCTCGCGCTGAAGCGGCGCATGAATTCGATAGGGAATGACCCGCAGGCCGTACCCTTTGGCGATCAGCGAAAGCCAGCGAACCTGCTGGATCGACACGGGGGGCTCCCCTGTTTCCACGCTATCCAGTGACTGCGGTCGAGCGCCGGGCGCCCGCCATTGTTCGGTCCCGGTCAAGGTTGCGACCACCTGCGCGAGCGCGTCCATATTGGCGATCTGCTGCAGTTGCTTGATGCTGTAATCAATACCCAACTGCGTGGTGAGCGCATTGCGCAATTGCACCTTCGCCAGTGAGTCAAAACCCAACTCGGCCAGCGTCGCCTGGCTGATGTCCTGGAAGCTGCGTTGTGTAGAGGCGTTCAGTCCTACCAGGTTGTCCACAGTTTTCATCAGCCACGGCTCGAGCTCCGAGCGCCTGGCGCGCTCGTCGTGACAGGTACCGAGCCTCTCAGCCAGGGTGAGAGAATCCGGGGTCGAGATCGCGCTGGCCTGGGCTGAGGGGGGCAACTGCTCAAGCAACCTGGCGCATGCGGGCGAGCGAGCAGCGAGCTGCTCGACGTCCAACTTCATGAATGCGCTGTTGCCAGGCGGTTGTGCCATCAGTTGACTCAAGTAATCGATGCCTTGGGCGCTCGAGTGCCCCAGCAGTCCGCCGGCTTGCAAGACGTGTTGACGTTGAGGCTGATCGCGTAGTGCTCCGGCGTCGAGCCAAACGCCCCAGTTGATGGTGGAGACGTTGGCTGCGGTGCCAAAGCACTGGGTTGGCAATGCGTCGAGGAAGGCGCTGGCAGCCCCGTAGGCCGCTTGTCCGCCATTGCCCAGCAACGCAGTAGCGGAGGAGAAGTTGATCACCCACTGGACCTGCAAGCCTCGTTCGGCAAGCACAGTGCACAGCGTGAGGATGGCTGTGCACTTGGCTGCGAATGCCCGTCGCAGATCCTCGAAGCTGACGTCTTCGTACAACTTGTCTTGCAGATCCACCGCCAGATTGAACAGGCACAGCTTGCCCAGGCGAGCGCTGCTGGCCCAGGCACGACATTCTTCCCGCCCTTGTTCACTGCTGGTATCCATACAGTGGTAGTGGACCTGAGGATGGCAACGCATGATTGCCTGCAGTTCATCTGCCGGCCGCAGGGATCGTCCAATCACATGAATAGCGCTGACATGATCGTCCACAAGACGCTGTATCAAATGTCTGCCAATCCCTCCGCCGCCGCCCAGCAGTAGATACGTTATGCCGTTGTCGAACTTCATGGGTGTCTGCTCGAGGTGCGCTGCCTCCAGGCGCGGGACCTGAGCAGTGCCGTCGCTACAGTGCACCAGCGCTTCATCGCTGTGCAGCACCTGCCGTAACACCCTCCACTCGTTTTCATCATCCGGTTGCGCAGGCGAAGGCTGGACGAAATGCACCACGCACGCCCGCAGTTGTGGACATTCGATCATGACAGTGCGGAACAAGGCGGCCACGCTGGTGGCGAGTGCTGAAGGATGATCGGGATGGGCCATTGCGGCCGGACTTGCACAGATCGCACAAAGCCGAGGCAGTTGTGCGTACGTTCGCGTCAGGCTACGCACGAGGTCCAGAAGATAGGCACACACCGCGACTGCCGCGTCTGGCTCGTCTGTCGGCAGATGAGTGAGGTCTGCGTAAACGCAGTCGAATCCTTCCGGGTACTCTCGCCAAAGCGTGTCGACTGCGGCAGGCGCGCAGTGATCGGATCCTTGGGCAGCCCCTATCCAGGGGGCCGAGTCCACAGCCCAGACGTGGCCGAAAGCCCGTTGCAGTGCTGAGCCGTATCTGGAATTCGAATCTGGGGTGAGCAACAACACGTTCGTGGGGGGCGAGCTGATCGATTGAGCATTTTCCCAGGAAAGTGGATGCCAAGTGGTTTTGTAAAGGCTTGGTGTGCTCGCCTCAGGGACGTTGCTTTCGATCCAGCAGCGCACCCGTTGAAATGGATAACTTGGCAATCCTTCGAGCAAGTGGGGCGACGGTGCCAGCGAACTGCTGAGTTGGGCGCCATGGCTGTAGAGCCGTGCGAGCACCGCGAGGTATTGCTGATCGCTAGCGCGCCCCTTGCGAGTCATTGGAAGAACGATGACCTCTGAAGGGGATTGCCCGACTGCCATCGCAGACAAGGCACTGGATACGCCGACCTCGACGAAATGGGTACACCCTCGCTCCACGGCGCAGGCGTAAGCGCTCTGCCAGTTGACGGTCTCGCGCAGTTGGCGACGCCAGTAAGCGGCCTGGGCCACCGTGCTGTCTGCCATTGTTCCGGTCAGGCCCGAGATCAGCGGCATGGACGGGGAGGCCAGTTCGAACTGCGAGACGAATGCCTCGAACTGTTCCAGCAAGGGCTCCAGGAGCGCCGAATGTCCCGGCCTGCTGATGTTCAGGCGCTGGTGGGTGACTGCGCAGGCATCAGCATGTCGCATCAGGGTCTCGATGTCGGCAACGCTTCCCGATACTACGGTGTTGGCCTGCGTATTGGTTGCCGCGATGGATGCGCTGACGCCACACGCTTGCATCAGCCCGATGACTTGTTCCTGGTCCGTTGCGATCATCAGCATGGCGCCCTGCTCGCCGATCGAATGCAGTAGACGGCTGCGCTCGGTGACGATCATGAAGCCTTGCTCAGGGGTGAAGACGCCTGCGATGCAGGCCGCAGCATATTCTCCCAGGCTGTGCCCCAGTAACGCGTCAGGTGCATGAAGGTTGCTCAGGAGCAAGCGCGCCATCGCCACTTGCACAATGAAGATCAAAGGCTGGGAGCGAGAGATATCCGTTTCGAGCGCGCCACTGAAGTGGTCATCGAACAGTAATTGCGCTGCCCGTGCCGCGAACGTCGTGCTGCAGATCGCGTCGAACTCATCCACTGCCTGGCGGAAAACGGGCTCTCGCTCATACAGCGCGCGCGCCATGCCCCGATGTTCGCCGCCCTGGCCCGAGAACATCAAAGCGACTCGAACCGGCTGCGAGTGCCTGATGGGCAGTGGGATGTCCTGCAGGTCTTGCAGGCCTTGCATGGCTTGTGAGCGGTCGGTAGCGACCAGGCAAGCGCGATGGTCAAAGTGCGTGCGCCGTTGCCACAGGTTGGCCACGAATGTGGCGTAGGCCTCATCCGGCTGGGTATGTAGAAACTCCCTGTATTGCGCTATCAATTCACGTAGGGCTTGCGGGGAGCGTGCTGACAGAGGAACGAGACCTGCCGGGAGCGCGGGCACTGCTGGGGCATGAGCGTGCGTAGGCGCCGTTTCCAGGATCAAATGGGCGTTGTTGCCACCCAAGCCGAAGCTGCTGACGCCGATCTGGACACGATCGACATCAAGGTCAATCGTGTTCCGGTTGACTTCAAATGGCGTGTCTTCGATGTGCAGTTCTGGATTGTAAGTGTGTAGGTGGAGCGTCGCCGGAATCTTGCGGTACTTGGCGATCATGATCCCTTTGATCAGTCCTGCCATGCCTGCTGCCCATCCCAAGTGGCCGATGTTGCCCTTGACGCTGCCCAGATAGCAGAGTGACTGCCTGGAGCGTTCAGCGAAGACGTTGGCCAAGGCTTTGACTTCAATCGGGTCGCCAATGGGCGTGGCGGTGCCATGGGCCTCGATGTAGTGGATGCGTTCCGGCGAGCTCTCTGCAAGACTCAACGCTTCACTCACCACTTGAGTCTGGCCTGCCACGGATGGCGCCGACATGCCTGCCCGGTGAGCACCGTCATTGTTGGTTGCAATACCCCGAATGAGCGCATGAATCTCATCGCCTTGGGCAAGCGCGTCGCTCAGTCGCTTGAGCACGATGACCGCCGCCCCGGAACCAAAGATGGTGCCGCTGGCCTGGGCGTCGAACGGACGGCAGTGACCGTCCGAGCTGAACGGCATCCCAGGCTCGAAGAAGTAAGGAATCGTCTGAGGTACCGAGATAGCACTGGCGCCGACCACCGCGCTTTCGCATTCGCCTAGAAGCAGGGCCTGTACGGCAGCCTGGACGCCAAACAAAGAGGTTGCGCATGCGGCCTGAACATTCACCGCCGGCCCACGGCAATCGAGTTTGTAGGCAATTCTGCTGGCAAGGAATTCCTTGTCAGTGGCCATGAAGCGGGCGAGCGCTTCAGAGGACTGGTACAGGGCGCATGCACTGTCGTGTGCTTGCAAGCCATAGACATTGTTAATGAAATACGAACTTGGACCCGCACCGCAGAACACCCCAGTGGCTGCTGTTCGGCCATGTAGCGCGGCATCTTCCATCGCTTCCCACGCACATTCGAGCAACACCCGCTGTTGCGGATCCAACAACATCGCCTCCTTGAGGCTGAAGCCGAAAAATTCGTGATCAAAGCACTCGATGTGCGTGATCTGCGCCTTGGCGTGAATTCTGCCTGCCTGATCTTGGGAAACCTCGATGCTCTCCACGCCATTCAGGAGATTCTGCCAGTATTGATGCACCGAATTGGCACCCGGGAAGCGGCATGCCATGCCGACGATGGCGATCGCGGTGTCTTCGAATCCCGACTGTTGGTCATTGAGCTCGCTCATCTTCAGTGCCTCCTCTTGGCCGATAGAGTTGCCATGGCAGCACAGCGCTGCCTGCGATCACTGACCGGCAACGGTCTATCGGGCGGCGGTGTGACGCTGTGAGGACGGGCCAAGTGCGCGCAGAGATGGCGTGCGCAGGGGAATTCATACAGGTCTGTCAGACGCAGATCGCGACCCAGCGCATGACGCAACTCCGCCATGAGCAACAGCAAAGTGATTGAACTGGCGCCCAGGTCCATGAAGTTGTCGAGTGCGCCGACCTTGTCCAGTCCGAGGCAGGGGGCGGCGATTGCGCACAACTGAATTTCCATGGGGCCGTGCGGGGGCTCGTAATGCCCTGGGAGTTGATCGCGTGCGCTACCGAGTCGAGGTAAACGTTGCGGATCGGCTTTGCCGTTATGGTTGAGCGGAATGGCGGCTATCCGCTGATAGAAAGAGGGCAGCATGTACTCAGGCAATTGCGCGGCCAAGTGCGTGTGCAGAGCGAGGGTGACGTCTTGATCCGCTGCGTGTGTGGTGTAGTAGAGGATCAACACCGTCGTGGCCCCCGACTCGCGCGCAACGACCAGGCAGTCCGTAACAAGGCCCGAGTCGGACACCACCACCTCGATTTCCTTGAGTTCGACGCGATGCCCTCGCACTTTATGCTGACGGTCGTGACGCCCTTTATAGTGATAGAGGCCGTTGCTGTCCTGATAGCAAATATCGCCCGTGTCATACATCCGCTCACCGGATACAGGATCATGGATGAACCTGTCGGCTGTCTGCTGCGCCATGCCGTAGTACCCCAGAGCCAGTGATCTACCGGCGATGTACAGACGACCGCACGCGCCTGGCGCTACCGGCTGCAGGTCCTCGTTCAGTACACAGGCCCGGCTGCAAGGCAGCACGTCTCCGAGGGGAGGGAGATCGGGCCATTGCTTGGGTGGCTGCTCGAGCACATGTTCCATCACGACGTGAGTTTCCGATGGCCCGTAATGATTGATCAGCCGGCAGTTTGGGTGCTCCTGGAACCATCTACGTACTGCGGGATTGATCCTCAACTGTTCACCTGCCACCAGGATCTGTGTCAGCCGCGGTAGGTCAAAGGCGCCATTGCGATCAAACATCGTGAAAGGGATGAGCATGGAAGTGGGCAGGAACAGCCGGGTGACCTGCCTGTCGTGCAGAGTGCGATAGAGGATGTGCAGGTCTTTCTTGATATCGTCTTCAATCAAATGAAGGGTGTGGCCGCAACACAGCGTGCTGTAGATCTCCTGAAAAGATACGTCGAAGCCCTGCGCGGCATAGAAAAGCGTGCAGCCCTGTGCGGTATCGGGTTGGATCATGCCGGCGATCAGTGCGCTCAACGAGCGGTAGGGCACCATGACCGGCTTGGGGCGTCCGGTCGTGCCCGAGGTAAAGACTATGTAGGCAGCAGCCTCCTGACGTTCGTTGACTCCCGTGGGCTCGGACGGCTCGGTGCCGGGGTGGACTTCGCTCATGTCGAGCAAGACCGTCCCAGCACGCACCAAGTCGAGAGGTTCGGTGACGTGTCGATCCACAATGCAGAGCGCCAGGTCAACGGCATCGGCCAGCTGTTTTTGACGCTCGATGGGATACCCGCGGTCCAGCGCAACGGCCGTTCGTCCCGAGATGTGCACCGCCAGCAGCGCGACGATGTAGTTGATATTTTTTGCCATCATCAAGCCAATAAGCGGGGCGGTGGTGGCTGCTTGCAGGGTGAGCGCCAGTGCCGCAGCGCGGCGGTACAGTTGCCGATACGACAATGAATGATCAGTCTGGGTAACGGCAATACGCTCAGGATGAGCACGTGCAATGTCGATGAACCGCTCGATAAAGTCCATGGCTCATGCTCCATTACCGGCGCCAATACGAATGGCCATGTTGCCCATGGGGTCGCGATTCTCAAACATGAGTTGATGCGCCTGGGCAAGCTCGTGGAATTCGAAAGTTCGAGTCAAACAGGGTCTTATTGTTTTCTGTTCAACTAAGGCGTTGAATGCCTCGCACTGTTTTCTATTGGCGAAGTGCGAACCTTGAAGTCGCTTTTGCCTCATCCACTGGTAGCGGATATCGAACGTGCCCCTGTAACCACTGGTGCCGGCACATATCACGACCATGCCGCCGGGTGCGCAAACGAAATTTGATGTTGGGAACGTATCTTCGCCGGGATGTTCGATCACGATCGATGGGTTTTTACGTGCACCCACCAAGCGCCATATTTCTTTTTGGAAGCGCCGAGCTTCCATCATCCAGTCATGGTAGAGCGCGCTATCTTGCAGGTCATCGAGGGGCCCCCAGTGCTTGTAGTCGCGGCGATTGATCGTTCCGTGCGCGCCGTTCTCCATGCAGTACGCAGCTTTTTCCTCGCTGCTGACCACTACGATTGCAATGCCGCCTGCCGCCCGTACCAACTGGGTAGCCATCGTTCCCATACCCCCGCTACCGCCCCAGATGAGAACCACGTCCCCTGGCTTCAGGGTATGGGGTGCGAATCCATACAACATTCGATAGGCAGTCGCTCCACAGAGCATGTAGGAGGCCGCTTCCTCCCAAGAGAGATGTTTGGGCTTTGGCAGCAACGCTGTTTGCTTGACGCGGGTATATTCGGCGAACGCGCCGAAGTTGACTTCATACCCCCATATCTTTGCAGACCTGTCCATGATCTGGTCATCGACCGCATCCTCATCCCACCAACCGCAATGCATGACCACTTCGTCCCCAATCTGGACGTCGGTTACATGCTCCCCGATGGCGACGACGATCCCGGAGGCGTCCGATCCCGCAATATGAAATCCCTGCTGCTGCCCACCGCCACCCTGCAGTGCGACGACATCGACCGGATGGCCCTGTGCTGCCCAGATGCCATTGTGATTGACGCCTGCAGCCATGACCTTTACCAGGCACTCATCGTCTCCCACCGGAGGAAGGGTCACACGTTCCAGGGCGAACGCTTTCAGCGGTGGGCCATAGCGCTCCGGTCTTATCGTGTGCGCTTGCATGGTGTGGGGAAGCCCAAGGGCCCGGTGTGTAGAGGTGGATGCTACGGGTGCATTCATCGTTCGACTCTCCATGTTCGACAATTAGAACTCACCGCTCGAACTCACCGCCCTTTGAATTCCATTCGACCAGTGGTCGTGGGATCGATGTTCTGGCGTCACCGAGATCAGAGTTGTGAGGGGGTAGATTAATTATCCAATGCATGTGTTTTAACTAGTCTTCTAGGACGGGTCAGGTTCACTAGGCTAGTTCGAAACGCCCCCGGTGCAAGTGTCCAGTCAAGCGGATGCAGCAAGGCCGCATGCAAATGTGATAATCAACACCTGATAAAAATCAATGAACTCAATTGATTGCAGTGGAGAGACTCCGCTGGTCGGAAGTCCAGTGAACGTTTTGTTATATCTACAAGCGAGGGGCTGAGGCGAAAGTAGGCGTTCATTTGAGTGTCGGAAATAGCCTACACGGTGGAAAGTTAGTAGCTGAAGTGTATAGATACTTCGTTTGGTCATAGTGTTTCGATGCGGGTTGAGTCACGGCGATGTGGGCCACTGAAGGCGACCCATGGCCTGCAGCCTCTGCTCGCAGGCCCTGCTCATCGCTCCCCAACCATCCAACGCGACTTCGACCTGCCGTGGGCGGTCGCTGCCTGAAGGTGCGCAACTGTTCGTGACGACGTGGGATCGCTGCTGCCCCTCGGCAATCCCGCCATTGCACGCAGCGCTTGAAAGCGACATAAAGAGGGCTGTCAGCGTCTGGAGGCATTGTTACGTTGACTGATGCGCCCTTCAACGCTTAGTGGAATGTGTGGTGGATCTCATCGCGTCAGGTTTCAGGTGATCCAGCGGCACCCGCCGTTCCACGGCGCTGGACAAGATGATCGCGGTCTTGCTGAAACCCAGTTGCGACACCTGATTGATCAGCGCTTCGAGCTCGGGCATCGACGCCACCGCCGCCTGCATGATCACGCAGGGGTCACCCGTGACCCGATGGCATTCGGTGAGCTGGGGAATACGCGTGAGGGCGTCGTAGGCCTGCTGGTTGCCATGGCTGTTCAGGCGCAGTTCGATGACGCACTGGATCGGCAGGCCGATCTTTTCCAGATCGACCTTGGCGGTGTAGCCGGTGATCACGCCGCTGGCCTCGAGCTTGGCCACCCGTTCGGCCACGGCCGGGGGTGACAGGTTGACCTGGCGGGCGAGTTGGGCGTAGGAGGCGCGGCCGTCTTCGAGCAGGGCGGCGAGCAGCATGCGGTCGTACTTGTCCATCGGAGCCTCGTTCCGGTAATCGACGGTAAATCCGTGCAATTACCGTTGATTGAAAAGTGTCATGCCTGATTAAACCTGTTTTGTAACTTATGTTTGCCCAGGCGCCTTTCTAAACTAAGACACCCGCAAACGGATTTCGAGTCTTTTATCATGCCCGCCTCCCGTCGCTTTCCCTGGTTGCTCCTGGGCGCCTTCACGGCGCTGTACCTGGTCTGGGGTTCCACTTACCTGGCCATCCGCATCGGTGTCGAATCCTGGCCGCCGATGTTGATGGCGGGGGTGCGCTTCGTCATTGCCGGCAGCCTGCTGTATGGCTTCCTGCGTTGGCGCGGCGTGCCGGCGCCCACTTGGCCGCAGTGGCGCTCGGCCGGCGCCATCGGCTTTCTGCTGCTCAGCTGCGGCAACGGCGGCGTGACCCTGGCCGAGCATGCCGGTGTCGCCTCGGGCGTTGCCGCCCTGGCGGTGGCCACGGTGCCGCTGTTCACCTTGCTGTTCGGCCTGTGGTTCGGCCACCGCAACTCGCGCCTGGAGTGGGCGGGCATTCTGCTTGGGCTGGGCGGCATCGCGCTGCTCAACCTGGGCTCGAACCTGCAGGCCAGCCCCATGGGCGCGGCGCTGCTGATCTTCGCTGCCGCTGCCTGGGCCTTCGGTTCGGTGTGGAGCAAGACCCTGCCGCTGCCCCAGGGCGCCATGGCCAGCGCGGCGGAAATGCTGGTCGGTGGCGGCGCCTTGCTGCTGGGCAGCGCCCTCAGCGGCGAGCGCCTGACGCAGATGCCGAGCGCGGCGGGCTGGGGTGCGCTGGCGTATCTGGTGGTGTTCGGTTCGATCGTGGCGTTCAGTTCCTATATGTACCTGCTCAAGCACGTGCGCCCGGCTGCCGCCACCAGCTATGCCTACGTCAACCCGGTGGTGGCGGTGCTGCTGGGCATCGCCTTCGCCGGCGAGCAGATCGGTGCCGAGGAAGCCTTGGCCATGGGCGTGATCGTCGGCGCGGTGGTGCTGATCGGCTTGCCGCAGTGGCGACGGGCGCCGCGTCAGGTGGCGTGAGCAGCGCAAGGCCACAGCGAAGGCAGGCTTGCGGTAAACTGCCGCCTTCGCTGAACCCCCTCTGACGGTACACCCATGACTTTCGCCAAACTCGGCCTGATCGAACCGCTGCTGCGCACCCTGGAGCAGTTGGGCTATTCCACTCCCACGCCGGTCCAGGCCCAGGCCATTCCCGCCGTGCTGGCCGGCCGCGACCTGATGGCCGCCGCCCAGACTGGCACCGGCAAGACCGCCGGCTTCGCCCTGCCCGTGTTGCAACGCCTGGCACTGGAGGGCGGCAAGGTGGACAGCAACTCGATCCGCGCCCTGGTGCTGGTGCCCACCCGCGAGCTGGCCGAGCAGGTCCACGCCAACATCCGCGAGTATGCCGAGCAACTGCCGCTGAGCACCTATGCCGTGTATGGCGGTGTCAGCATCAACCCGCAGATGATGCGCCTGCGCCGCGGTGTCGATCTGCTGGTGGCCACTCCCGGCCGGCTGCTCGACCTATTCCGCCAGAACGCCCTGAAATTCGCTCAGGTGCAAATGTTGGTACTCGACGAAGCCGACCGCATGCTCGACCTGGGTTTCGCCGAAGAATTGCAGGCGGTGTACGCCGCGCTGCCGCGCAAGCGCCAGACCCTGCTGTTCTCGGCCACCTTCTCCGAGCAGATCCGCCTGCTCGCCGGGTTGGCGCTGAGCGATCCGCTGAGTATCGAAGTGAGCCCGCGCAATGCCGCCGCCACCACGGTCAAGCAGTGGCTGGTGCCGGTGGACAAGAAGCGCAAGACCGACCTGTTCTGCCACCTGCTGCGCAAGCAGCGCTGGAGCCAGGTGCTGGTGTTCGCCAAGACGCGCAACGGTGTCGATCAACTGGTCGAGCGCTTGCTCGCCGACGGCATCAAGGCCGACGGCATCCATGGCGACCGTCCCCAGGCCACCCGCCAGCGCGCGCTGGATACCTTCAAGGCGCGCGAGATCCAGGTGCTGGTGGCCACCGACGTGGCGGCGCGCGGTCTGGACATCGACGACCTGCCGTTGGTGGTCAACCTCGATCTACCCATCGTCGCCGAGGACTATGTGCACCGCATCGGCCGCACCGGTCGTGCCGGCAACAAGGGCGAGGCGATCTCGCTGGTGTGCGCCGATGAAGTGCAACTGCTGTCGGCCATCGAAACCTTGATTCGCCAGACCTTGCCGCGCCATGAAGAGGCGGATTTCATCCCCGATCACCGGGTGCCGATGACCGATGCCAGCGGCCAGGTACTGAAGAAGCCGAAGAAACCCAAGAAGCCCAAGGAGAACAGCGCCAAGCGCGGCTTGGGCAAGTGGATGGACAGCGCCGAGGACGCTGCGCCGACGGTCAAGCCGGTACGCAAGGTGCCGAGTTTCAATGGCGGACCGCGTAAGCGCAAACCCTAGTGGCCCAAGGCCGACCGCGAGACGAGGCTGCACGGCAGGTGGGGTGTCATGGGTTAGTCGAGGCGGGCTGGTGTTCAGCGACCCACTGCGCCGCAGCCCGTCCGGCGCGCAGGCCGCTGGCGAAGCAGGCGGTGAGTAGGTAGCCGCCGGTCGGCGCTTCCCAGTCCAGCATCTCGCCGGCGCAGAACACGCCCGGCAGTGCCTTGAGCATCAAGCCGTCGTCGAGCGCCTCGAAGCGCACCCCGCCGGCACTGCTGATCGCTTCGTCCAGTGGCCGTGTGCGCAGCAACTCGATGGGCAACGCCTTGATCGCTTCGGCCAAGCGCTGCGGATCGACGAAGGTCGCCGGGTCGGTCAGTTCGCGCAGCAGCGCAGCCTTCACCCCATCGATGCCCAATTGCCCTTGCAGGTGCCGGGCCATGGACCGCGAACCGCGCGGCTTGGCCAGGGCCTGGGCGATCTTGTCCACAGGCCGGTCCGGCAGCAGGTCGAGCAACAACGTGGCGCGACCTTCGCGTTCCAGGCTGGCGCGCAGCGGCGCCGACCAGGCGTACACCAGGCTGCCCTCGACCCCCAGTGCCGTGAGGATGAACTCGCCCTTGCGCGGCGCGCTGCCCGGCACGCTCAGGGCGATGTTCTTCAGCGGCGCCCCAGCGAACTTGGCCTTGAGCACCTCGCTCCAGCCCTCGACCTCGAACCCGCAGTTGCTCGGGCGCAGGGGCGAGATATCCACAGCCCGCTCGGCCAGCACGGGCACCCAGGCGCCGTCCGAGCCCAGGCGCGCCCAACTGCCGCCGCCCAGGGCCAGCACCATCGCTTGGGCGTGCACGTGCCGTTCGCCCTGTGGATAACCGATGCGCAGCGCCCCTTCGGCAGTCCAGCCCAGCCAGCGGTGCCGGGTGTGGATAACCACGCCGGCTTCGCGCAGGCGCTTGAGCCAGGCGCGTAGCAGTGGCGCGGCCTTCATGTCGGTGGGAAACACCCGGCCCGAGGTGCCGACGAAGGTCTCGATGCCCAGGCCGTGAATCCACTGGCGTAGCGCCTGCCCGTCGAAGTCGCGCAGCAGCGCATCGAGTGCGTCGCGGCGCTCGCCGTAGCGACCGACAAAAGCGGGGTAGGGCTCCGAGTGAGTGATGTTCATGCCGCCGACGCCGGCCAGCAGGAACTTGCGGCCGACCGAGGGCATGGCGTCGAACACCTCCACCATCGCACCCGCCTGGGCCAGCGCCTCGGCGGCCATGAGGCCGGCAGGACCGGCACCGATCACGGCGACGAGGGGAGGGCGAGCGGAGCAGGAATCGGTCATGGCGGCAGGCGGCTGTGGAAAAGACCCGGCATTCTACCCCAGCGCTGGGTCCACAGGCACTGTACAAAAAATGATCAGATGCTTGCAGATCAGGCAGTTAAAGGGCTGTAGCGGCTTTCGCTCAGGTTATCCACAGGCGGTTCCACAGTCATTGTGCGTAACCCAGCACCCGCGCTGCGCTGTGGTGGAGGATGCCGTGACGACGGGCCAAGGCCTCGCGGTCCTTGCTGTAGCCGCCGCCGATCACCCCAGCCACCGGAATGTCGCGGCCCAGGCAATGACGCAGCACCGCCTCGTCGCGCGCGGCAACCCCGGCATCGGTCAGTTGCAGGTAGCCAAGGGCATCGTCCTGGTGGACATCGACGCCGGCGTCGTACAGCACCAGGTCAGGCTGATACAGCGGCAACAAGTAGTTGAGCGCATCGTCCACCACCTGTAGGTAGGCCGCATCGCCCATGCCGCGTGGCAGCGGGATGTCCCAGTCGCTGCGCGCCTTGCGCGCCGGGAAGTTCTGCTCGCAGTGCAGCGAGACGGTGATGGCGTCCGGGGTGTCCTCGAGGATGCGCGCGGTGCCGTCGCCCTGGTGCACGTCGCAGTCGAAGATCAGTACCCGCTGGACGCGCCCGGCTTCGAGCAGATAGCGGCTGATCACCGCCAGGTCGTTGAAGATGCAGAAGCCGGCCGGATGGTCGTAGTGAGCGTGGTGGGTGCCGCCGGCCAGGTGGCAGGCGATACCCTGTTGCAGGGCCATTTCGGCGGTGAGCAGCGAGCCGCCGACGGCCCGCACGGTCCGCCGGGCCAGCGCCTCGCTCCAGGGCAGGCCGAGCCGGCGCTGGTCTTCGCGCGACAGCTCGCCGCTCATGTAGCGGTCGATGTAGGCGCGGTCGTGGGCCAGGGCGAGGATGTCATCGGGGCAGATAGCCGGGCGCAGTAGCGCCTCGTCTTGGGTCAGGCCGCTGGCGACCAGGTGGTCGCGCAGCAGGCGGAACTTGTCCATTGGAAAGCGGTGCTCGGGCGGGAATTCCGGGCTGTAGTCGTCGTGGTAGATCAGGGGCAGGGACATGGCGAGGGTCGCGGCGAAAGGCAGCGCTGATCTTGCCTGTCCCCGGCGATGCGGCGCAAGACGAGCGCTCAGCGCTGCCGCGTGGCCAGCACCCGCTGCCAGTCCGGCTCGTTCATGCGCCCCAGAATCCGCGCTTTGCCGTTGCCATCGACCGAGACGAACAGGGCACTGGCGTAGGCGCTGTCGCGTTGACCGGGCGCGACACTCAGCGAGCGCTGGAAATGATCGACGCAGCCGTCATGGGTGATGAGCACCAGGTTGTGGCCGCTGCGTTTGTGCGCCAGGGCCTGTTCGGTGAAGTGGGCGTTGCAGCCTTCGAGCCAGTCCTCACTGGTGACCGTGTCACCGACGATGAAGTGCGCGGTCTGGCGGGTGCGCAATTTCGGGCTGCTGAGCAGGTCGGCGCCCGCCAGGCCCAGGTGCTGCAGGCCTTCGCCGACGCGGCTGGCGGCCTGGCTGCCGGCCACGGTGATGCCGGTGGCGTCGTCCAGGCACGGGCCGGGCGCGCTGTCGCAGCGCTCGGCATGGCGGATCATCACGATGACCGCACCTTCGGCCCACTGCTGCAGCAGGCCACTGGCGTTCAGTTGTCGTTCGTTGCCCAGGTTCACGATGGCGGTCCTCGTCGACGCCCACAGCAGTGCCGATGTGGCGGTTAACAGCAGTGCCAGGCCCAGGGCCAGGGTGATGCGCGGCGGGCGCTGCCACGTACGGCGCGTGGGCATGACCAAGGGGGTGAAGGTGTCGCTCGACAGCATGCGCGGGCTCCGGCAGGAAAGGGCCGCGAACAGGGCGGCGGCGGGTGTGGGGCAATTGTGCGAACGGATCTGTGGGAGCCCGGTGAAGCCGTTGTGAAAAATCCATTGGCCCCGGCACATGAGGAAATCTTCATCCATTGCCTACGCTGTAGACTGCAGCCCAGTGCCAGCCGGAGCCCCGTCCATGACCCCCATCCTCACCCTCGAAAGCGCACGCCTGAACCTGCGCCAGTGGCACGACGACGATCTGCCGGCCTTTGCCGAGATGTGCGCCGATCCGCAGGTGATGCGCTACTTTCCAGCGCCCTTGACGCGCCTGGAATGCGCCGCGCTGATCGGTCGCATTCGCGGGCATTTCAGCGAATACGGCTACGGCCTCTGGGCCCTGGAGCGCATGGACAGCGGCGCGTTCATCGGCCTGACCGGGCTGCTCAACGTCAATTTCGAAGCGCCCTTCGCACCGGCCGTGGAAATCAGTTGGCGCCTGGCCCGGCGTCACTGGGGGCAGGGCTTCGCCAGCGAGGCGGCGTGGACCTGCCTGCGCTGCGCGTTCGCGCAGTTACGTCTGGACGAGGTGGTGGCCTTCACCAGCCAGGACAACGTGCCGTCGCAGAAAGTGATGCAGGCCATCGGCATGCGTGAGGACGAAGCGGCCCGCTTCGAGCACCCGCGTCTGCCCGAGGGCCATCCGCTGCGCCCGCACGTGCTCTACCGCATGGACCGTGCGCATTGGGAACGCAGCGTGCGCGGCTGAACGGCACTCGCGCGCGGCGGCGCTGACAAATTCTGTATGATTCGCGCCATTCAACCGATTGCCGCAATGCCGTAGGAGATATCGCCGATGAGCCACGTACTGGACGACCTGGTCGACCTGTTGAGCCTCGAACCCATCGAAGAAAACCTGTTCCGAGGTCGCAGCCAGGACCTGGGCTTCCGCCAGCTGTATGGCGGCCAGGTGCTGGGCCAGTCGCTGTCGGCGGCCAGCCAGACGGTCGAGGACGCTCGCCACGTGCATTCGCTGCACGGCTACTTCCTGCGCCCGGGCGATGCCAGCATGCCGGTGGTGTACTCGGTGGACCGGGTGCGCGATGGTGGCAGCTTCAGCACGCGCCGGGTCACGGCGATCCAGAAGGGCAATCCGATCTTCACCTGCAGCGCCTCGTTCCAGTACGACGAGGGCGGTTTCGAGCACCAGGCGACGATGCCCGAGGTGGTCGGGCCGGAAAACCTGCCCAGCGAAGTGGAACTGGCCCGGGCCATGGCCGACAAGCTGCCCGAGCGCATCCGCGACAAGGTGCTGTGCGCCAAGCCCATCGAGATTCGTCCGGTCACCGAGCGTGACCCGTTCGACCCCAAGCCCGGCGATCCGGTGAAGTACGCCTGGTTCCGCGCCGACGGCAACCTGGCCGACACTCCGGCGCTGCACAAGTACCTGCTGGCCTATGCCTCGGACTTCGGCCTGCTGACCACTGCGCTGCTGCCCCATGGCCGCTCGGTGTGGCAGAAGGACATGCAGATCGCCAGCCTCGACCACGCGCTGTGGTTCCACCGCGACCTGCGCGCCGACGAGTGGCTGCTGTACGCCACCGACAGCCCTTGGGCCGGCAACGCCCGCGGCTTCAGCCGCGGCAGCATCTTCAACCGCGCCGGGCAACTGGTGGCTTCGACCACCCAGGAAGGCCTGATCCGCCACCGCAAGGACTGGGCATGAAGCTGCACGAGGCGCGCCACTGGGTGTTCGACATGGACGGCACCCTCACCGTGGCGGTGCACGATTTCGCCGCCATCCGCCGCACGCTGCAGATTCCGCCCGAGGACGACATCCTGGGCCATCTCGCCGCTCTGCCGCCGGCCGAGGCGGCCGCCAAGCACGCCTGGCTGCTGGAGCATGAGCGCGAACTGGCGCTGACCTCGACCGCCGCCAGCGGCGCCGTGGAGTTGGTCCGCGAGTTGGCGGCGCGGGGCTGTCGCCTGGCGATCCTCACCCGCAATGCCCGCGAGCTGGCGCATATCACCTTGCAGGCGATTGGCTTGGCCGACTGTTTCCCCGTCGAGCAGGTGCTGGGTCGCGACGAAGCAGCGCCCAAACCCGAACCCGAAGGCCTGCTGCACATCGCCAAGGCCTGGGGCGTAGCTCCCACGCAATTGCTGATGGTCGGCGATCACCGCCACGACCTGGATTGCGGTCGCGCCGCCGGTGCCGGCACGGTCCTGGTGAACCTGGCGGACAACCCTTGGCCGGGCCTGGCCGACTGGCACGCTGCGGATTGCCGGGCCTTGAAGGCGATGTTGGACTGACGGCCGCTGGCGCCGAGATTGCGACACCGCGTGAACATGCGTTTGCTGTTCATCAGCAGCGCATGATCTCCAGCGTCCAGCGCGGCTTTGTGGGAGCGGCCTTGCGTCGCGATTGGACCGCGTAGCGGTCCCAGGTTTTCAGCTTCGCCGCTGCCATTGCCGGGACCGCTCTGCGGTCCAATCGCGACGCAAGGCCGCTCCCACGAGATCGAGCAGCCCCCAAGAAGTTGAGCAAGACCGCGGGTCGGTGGTAGGTGAAAGACAGTTGGCCCGCGCGATGTCCGCATAAACCCCTGGAGCATGGGGTGGTACGGCCTCACAGTCACCGCGCCAGCGCATGACATTCCATTACATTCCCACACGCTGCCCAGGGCATGGCGGCGACTAGAATGCGCGGCTTGAATGAGACCGATTCTCTGTCACGCATCCGCAGTCGCAGGAGCCCTTGCATGTCCGCCATTCTCCGTCGCGCGCGGCAGTTGCTGCCGCTCGTGGTCTTCCTCGCGGCCGGACTGGGCATCGCCCAGACCGCCAGCGCCACCCAAGTCACCGACGTGCTCGGACGCAAGGTCGAAATGGACCACGCGCCGCAACGCATCGTCCTCGGCGAGGGCCGGCTGTTCTTCGCCCTGGCCCTGCTCGACCGCGACAACCCGTTCCAGCGAGTGGTCGGTTGGCAGAACGACATGCGCCTGCTCGACCCGCACACCTATGAGGTCTACGCCAAGCGTTATCCACAGGTGGCCAAGCTGCCGCTGATCGGCCAGGCCTCGGAGCAGAGCGTCAGCGCCGAGCAGATCCTGGCGCTCAAGCCGGACCTGGCGATCTTCAGCATCGCCGGCGAAGGGCCGACCCAGCACAGCCCGGTGGCCGACCTGCTGGAGCAGGCGGGCATTCCCGTGCTGTTCATCGATTTTCGCGTGCACCCGATCGAGAACACCCGGGTCAGCCTGCAAGCGCTGGGCACTTTGCTCGGCCGCGAGCAGCAAGCGCAGCAGTACCTGAGCTTCTACGACAGTCACCTCAAGCGAGTCACCGATGCGCTGGCGGGGCTCGAGCCCAGCCAGCGGCCCAAGGTGTTCCTCGAACTGCTGGCCGGTGTCTGGCAGGCGCCGGGCCACACCACGGGCAAGAGCGGCCTGGGCAGCGTGGTCGAGGCGGTCGGTGGGCATAACATCGCCGCCGACGTGGTGCCCGGCGCGCTGGGCGATGTCAGCGTCGAATACGTGCTCAAGGCCGACCCGGACGTCTACATCGCCACCGGCAACCGTGCTCCAGGCGTGCTGCTCGGGGCTGGCGTAAGCGCCGACAGCGCACGCCAGAGCCTGGCGAAGATCACCGCGCGCCCCGAATTCGCGCCGCTGCGGCCGATCCGCGAGGGCCAGGCCCATGGCCTGTGGCATGACTTCTACAACTCGCCGTTCAACATCCTGGCCATCGAAGCCATGGCCCGCTGGATTCACCCCGAGCGCTTCAAGGACCTGGACCCGCAGGCGACCATGGGCCAGATCAACCGGATGCTCGAAGTCGGCCTGGATGGCCACTATTGGATCGACGCCCAGTGACGGCCCAGGCCCAGGCGCTGCCAGGCGTCGAACAGGCGGCCTGGCAGTATCGACGCCTGTTGTGGCGGCGTACCGCACTGGTCGGCGGCCTGGCCGTGCTGTTGCTGCTGTCGGTGCTCGGTGACCTGGCCAGCGGCGCCTCGGGCATGGGCCTGGGGCAATTGCTGCACGGGGTGTTCGACCCGAGCACGCTGAGCGCCACCGAGCGGGTGATCATCTGGAACGTGCGCCTGCCCTATGCGCTGATGGCAGTGCTGGTGGGCGCGGCCCTGGCGCTGGCCGGCGCCGAAATGCAGGCGATCCTCGACAACCCCCTGGCCAGCCCGTTCACCTTGGGCGTGTCGTCGGCCGCCGCGCTCGGCGCCTCGCTGGCCATCGCCTACCCGCTGAGCGTGGCCTGGCTCTCGCCCAGCGCCCAGGTGACGGTGATGGCGTTCGTCTTCGCGTGCCTGTCGGTGCTGCTGTTGCAGGGCATGTCGCGGCTGCGCGGCGCGGGGGTCGAAAGCCTGGTGCTGTTCGGCATCGCCTTGGTGTTCAGTTGCAACGCGCTGGTGTCGTTGCTGCAACTGCTGGCCACCGAGGACGTGTTGCAGCAACTGGTGTTCTGGACCCTCGGCAGCCTGGCCCGGGCCAACTGGCAGAAGCTTGGCATCCTCGCCGCGGTGCTGGCGCTGGTCGTGCCGTTTTCCTTGCGCAGCGCGTCGGCCATGACCTTGCTGCGCATGGGCGAGGACCGCGCGCGCAGTTTTGGCGTGGATACCCGACGCTTGCGTGTGGCCTCGCTGCTGCGCATCAGCCTGCTGTCGGCGACCGCCGTGGCCTTCGTCGGCACCATCGGTTTCATCGGCCTGGTCGGCCCGCACATCGCGCGCTTGCTGGTGGGCGAGGACCAGCGCTTCCTGTTGCCGGCCAGCGCCCTGGTCGGGGCGCTGCTGCTGTCGCTGTCGTCGATCGCCAGCAAGTTGATCCTGCCGGGGGTGATCGTGCCGGTCGGCATCGTCACCGCGCTGGTCGGTGTGCCAGTGTTCGTGGCGCTGGTGTTCAAGCGCGGGAGGCGACTGTGAGTCTGCGTATCGACGAGGTCTCGGTGGCCTATGGCCGACGTTCGATCATCCAGGGCCTGAGCCTGCCGGAACTGCCGGCCGGCAGCCTGGTGGCGCTGGTCGGACCCAACGGCGCCGGCAAGTCCACCTTGCTCCGCGCCTTGGCCGGGCTGGAGCGGATGCAGGGCGCCGTGCATCTCGATGGCGAGAACGTCACCCGCCTGCCGTTCGCCGAGCGCGCCCGGCGCCTGGCCTACATGCCCCAGCAGTTGCCGCCGGGGTTGGCCTTGGGCGTATTGGAGAGCATCGTCGCCGCCCTGCGCGTGGGCGCGGCGCAGGACGTGCTGGGCACGGCGTACGAGGCGCTGCGCCAACTCGGCATCGAGCACCTGGCCGAGCAGGGGCTCGACAGCCTGTCCGGCGGCCAGCGCCAGTTGGTGGCCCTGGCTCAACTGCTGGCGCGCAACCCCCAGGTGCTGCTGCTCGACGAGCCCACCAGCGCGCTGGACCTGCACTACCAACTGCGGGTGATGGATGCGGTGCGCGAGCGCGTCGTGCGCCATCGCCTGCTGGCGGTGGCGGTGCTGCACGACATCAACCTGGCGGCCAGCCATGCCGATTGCCTGGTGATGCTGGAGAAAGGCCGGGTGGTGGCCTGCGGCACTCCGGCCCAGGTGTTGGCGCCGGACTTGCTGGCGCAGGTGTACGGCGTCGAGGCGCGGGTCGAGCAATGCTCGCGTGGCCGCCTGCAAGTGCTGGTGGACCGGGCGCTGCGCTGAGTCCTGACGCAGGCGGCGCCCGTTCGCGGGTGAGCCTGCTGCCACCGACATACCCCGCACCGCCATCGGCGCCCCCCTCGGTGGCGTGCACGGATAAACGGTGTCGTGATCGAACACCTTCGCGGCGCTCTCGAACAATTAGCCCGGCACCCGCACTGTTTGAATGAAGCCCACTTCGACGCCCCAGTCCGTCAACCCGTGAACAACCTCAACAACATCACGTGGACTGCGTGCAATTTATTGTTTTAAAAGGAGATCGTTTCCGCCTACGCCTGCCCGTCCTTACTTGTGTCAGCAAAAAGAGAACAATATCAATGAACACCGTGGGTACTGATGGCAACCTTGCTCAAGGTTTCAAGCCACGTCATGTAACGATGCTGTCCATCGCGGGCATCATTGGTGCAGGACTTTTCGTCGGCTCCGGACACGCCATCGCGGCCGCCGGACCCGCTACCATCCTTTCCTATTTCGTTGCTGGCACCTTGGTCGTGCTGGTGATGCGCATGCTCGGCGAGATGGCTGTCGCCCATCCCGACACCGGCTCGTTTTCTACCTACGCCGACCAGGCCATTGGCCGCTGGGCCGGCTACACCATCGGCTGGCTGTACTGGTGGTTCTGGGTGCTGGTCATTCCCATCGAAGCGCTCGCCGCCGGGCACGTGCTCAACGCCTGGTTCCCGCAGGTAGACAGTTGGATCTTCGCCCTGGCCTCGGTGCTGCTATTGGCGTGCACCAACCTGTTCAGCGTCGCCAAGTACGGCGAGTTCGAATTCTGGTTCGCCATTCTCAAGGTCACCGCGATCCTCGGCTTCATCGGCCTGGGCTTCGCCGCGCTGATGGGGTGGCTGCCCAACCGCGAAGTCAGCGGCCTGAGCACACTGGTGGCGCAACACGGCGGCTTCGCCCCCAACGGCTGGTCGGCGGTGATCGGTGCGTTCATCACCGTGATGTTCAGCTTCATCGGCACCGAGGCGGTGACCATCGCCGCGTCCGAGTCCAGCGACCCGTCGCGCAACATCGCCAAGGCCACCCGCTCGGTCATCTGGCGGATCAGCACCTTCTACATCCTGTCGATCTTCGTGATCATCTCGGTGGTGCCGTGGAATGATCCGCAGTTGGCCGTGGTGGGTTCTTACCAGCGCGCGCTGGAGATCATGAACATCCCCAACGCCGCCTTCATGGTCGACATGGTGGTGCTGGTGGCGGTGACCAGTTGCATGAACTCGTCGATCTACATCGCCTCGCGCATGATGTACTCGCTGGCCAAGCGCGGCGACGCGCCGGCCCTGCTCAAGCACACCTCGAAAGTGGGTGTGCCGCGTGCCGCGGTGTTCGGCAGTACGCTGATCGGCGCCGCCATCGCCGTGCTGAACTATTTCGCCCCCAAAGGCGTGTTCGAGTTCCTGCTGGCCAGCTCCGGCGCCATCGCCTTGCTGGTGTACCTGGTCATCGCCATCTCGCAACTGCGCATGCGCCGTCGCCTGGAGCGCGAAAGCACCGAACTCAAGTTCCGCATGTGGCTGTTCCCCTGGCTGACCTGGGGCGTGATCGTGTTCATCAGTTGCGCGCTGGCGGTGATGATGTTCACCGAGGAACACCGTGCCGAAGTCAGCGCGACCCTGAGCCTGGCGATCCTGATCTCGTTCCTGGGCATCGTCACCACCCGTGGGCATGCGCGCAAGGTCGTGGCGGGCTCGATGGGCTGAAAGCCGCGCGTGTAACTCGATGTGAAGAGGGGCGCCTTTACCGGGCGCCCCTCTGTCGTTTACCACAGCCCACTCGGAGCGGTCCGACAGCGATTGAGCGGCGCCCTTGGATAGGCTTCCTGGCTTACCTTCCTGCCAGGAGTGCGCCCATGTCCACATCCCGCAACACGCCCGAAAACACTTCACCGCAAGGTCAGGGCGAAGACCGCTTCGCCGAAGTGGTGACCCTGATTCACGGCGCGCGCCAGCGCTGCCTGCAGGCGGTCAACACGCACTTGATCGAGCTGTATTGGCAGGTCGGTGCTTACATTAGCCGCAAGATCGAGAGCGCCGAATGGGGCGATGCGGTGGTCACTCAGTTGGCCGCGCACCTGGCGCAGACGCAGCCGGGGTTGCGCGGGTTTACCCGACCGAACCTGTTTCGGATGCGCCAATTCTATGAGGCCTACCGTCATGACGAAGTTGTCTCGCCACTGGTGAGACAACTGCCTTGGACCCACAACATGATCATCCTCAGCCAGAGCAAGCGTGTGGAAGAGCGCGAGTTCTACGTGCGGCTGGCGATTCGCGAGCGGTGGTCCAAACGCGAACTCGAACGTCAGATGCGCACCGCCCTGTTCGAGCGCAGCGTCACCGATCCGGTCAAGGCCTCGGCCTCCCTGGCCGACGCTCACCCACAGGCATTGTCGGTGTTCCGCGATACCTACCTGCTCGAGTTCCTCGACCTGCCGGACACCCACGCCGAGGCCGACCTGCACAGAGGCCTGTTGCAGCGTCTGCAGCGTTTTCTCATCGAGTTGGGGCGCGATTTCTGCTTCGTCGGCGCCGAGTACCCGTTGCAAGTCGGTGGACGCGACTTCGCCCTCGACCTGCTGTTGTTCCACCGGGGCCTCAACTGCCTGGTGGCGGTGGAGCTCAAGGTGGGACGCTTCGAGCCCGAGCACCTGGGCAAGTTGAATTTCTACCTCGAGGCCTTGGACCGCACGGTGCGCAAACCCCATGAGAACCCGAGCATCGGTGTGCTGCTGTGTGCCAGCAAGCATGACGAAGTGGTCGAGTATGCCCTCAACCGCAGCCTGAGTCCGGCGCTGGTGGCCGAGTACCAGACCCAGCTGCCGGACAAGGCACTGCTTCAGGCCAAGTTGCAGGAGTTCTACGCCCTCGACGCCGGCTGAGGGTATCAGTGCGGCGCGCGCGCCATCGTGACCACGTCCTTGGCCACCAGCAGCCGCGCCGCGTTGTGACCGACGCCCTGCACCTGGAACTGTCGATGCGCCACGGGCGTTTGCCACTGCTGGGCCAGAAACGCCTCGTAGCGCAGGTAGGCGAGCTGGCGTGTCAGCCGGGTGGCGCCTTGGACGGCGGCGCCGCAGGCGTGATCCATGACCGGGTCGTCCGGCTTGTCGTCGAGCTGACCGACCATGTAGGTCACGTCGCGCGCGGCGTAGCGTCGGAACACCTGCACGGCGTCCAGGCCTTGGCGGGTGAAATACGCCGGCGCCTGCTCCAGACCGTAGCGGTAGTGGTTGTAGGCAGGGCAATCGTGACTGGCCAGCGGCTCAAAGACGCCATCGCGCAGGCGGTTGGCATCCAGGTACAGGTAGGACGACGGGCTGGACACCAGGTAACGCACGTTGATACCGCGCGTGCCTAAGCGCTGGTCACCGTCTCCGAGCAGGGTGTAGCGCTGCAGCAATTGGCCGCCGGCGGAGTGACCGATCACCAGGATGTCCTTGAGCGCGGGAAAGTGCTGGCGGTCGCTGAGGTAGGCCAGCAGATCGTCGAGCACGCTGAAGCCGGCGATGCCTGCACGCCCGCTGCGCGATTCGGTGCCATGCATCCACAGGTTCTTGGGCCATAACGGCATGTCCGGTGTGGCGAGGCGGTCGCTGGCGGTGAGGAAGTTCGGCGCCAGCAGCAGGGTGTCGTTGGCGGTCAGCCCCGCCGCGCTCAGCAATCGCTCTCCCGCCTGGTAGTAGTCGTCGGCGTTGCGGCGCACGCCGTGCAGCACGATCACCGCCCGCTGCACGGGCAGGCTGGCGCGCTGCAGGTCGTCGTTGGCGAAGGCGAGGAAGGCGTAGGGGGCGGCGGTGCCCAGGCGCAGGGTCTGGGGGGCGGCGAAGGCCTGGGCGCTCAGCAGGCTGGTCAACAGCAGGAGCAGAAAGCGTCGGAGCGCGTGTGGCATGCAGGCAACCTCAATGTGCAGCGGTGGTAAACCGCGTGCCTTCGATGCTAGTTCCTGCCCGCCGTGCGCGCGAGCCATGTGCGCAGTCAATTCATCCCATAGGCAGTTTTTTAATACGCGCGTCCCAGATTCTCGTAGAGAATGCTGGCAAATAGCTTTTAGCGCTTGGGGATGAACATGTTCGGCAAGATCGGTATCACCAAAAGGTTGGCCTTCGGCTTCGCATTGGTCGTGGGTTTGATGCTGATCGTCACGGCCATCGGCGTGCGGCGAGTCGGCGGCATCGACGAGCGACTGACCCAGGTCAGCAGCCAGACCACTGTCAAACAGCGCTATGCCATCAACCTGCGCGGCAGCGTGCACGACCGCGCCATCGCCCTGCGCGACGCGGTGCTGGTGCACGAAGATAGCCAATTGACGCCGATTCTCCAGGACATCCAGCGTCTGGACGACGTCTATCAGACCTCGGCCGCGCCGTTGGCCAAGATGCTCGGCGAGGGGCAGGGCAGTGCCGAAGAACTGCGCCTGCAGCAGCAGATCCAGGTCGCCGAACGCAGCGCCCAGACGGCCACCGCGCAGTTGCTTGGACTGCGCCGGCAAGGCGATTTCGCCCAGGCCCAGGCACTGTTGCTGGCGCAGGTGGGGCCGGACTACAAGGAGTGGTTGCGCAGCATCAACGCCTTCATCGACTTCCAGGAAAAGGACGTGGTGCACGACATCGCCCAGGTGCGTGCGAGCGCCTCGGGCTTCGCCGGGCTGATGCTGTGGTCGGTGGCCCTGGCCGCGTTGCTGAGCCTGGTCGCCTCGCTGCTGATCATCCGCAGCATCCGCTCGACCCTCGGCGCCGAGCCTGAGGAAGTGGCGCGCCTATTGCGCGGCCTGGCCGAAGGCCAGATCGACCCGAACCTGCGCAGCCAGCACCCGCACAGCGTGATGGGCGCGCTGGGCACCACCAACCGTCACCTCACCGAGATCGTCACCCAGGTCAACCAGGTGGCGAGCGACCTGGTCGAGTCCTCCAGCCGCATGCGCCAGAACGCGTCGGACAACCAGGGGCGCATGCAGCAGCAGGGTGACGACACCCAGCAGATGGCCAGCGCCGTGACCCAACTGGTGGCCGCGATCAACCAGATATCCGCCTATGCCGCCACCGCAGCGCAAGCGTCCGCTGCCGCCGACCAGGAAGTGGACGCCGGCAAGACCGTGGTCGAAGGCACGGCCGATTCGATGCAGGCGTTGTCCCAGGTGCTGGAGTCGGCCAGCGAGGCGGTGCTGCAAGTGACCTCGGACAGCCAGGCCATCGAAAGCATCATCGAGGTGATCAACTCGATCGCCGAACGGACCAACCTGCTGGCGCTCAACGCGGCCATCGAAGCGGCGCGCGCCGGCGAGTTCGGCCGGGGCTTCGCGGTGGTCGCCGACGAGGTGCGCTCGCTGGCCAACCGCACCCAGGAATCGACCCGCGAGATCAGCGCCATGATCGGCAAGTTGCAGGACGGCGCCGGCAAGACTGCGCAGATCGTCGGTAGCAGCCGCGAACTGGCCCAGGAGACAGTGCAGCGCACGCAGGTAGCGCAGCGTTCGTTGAACGAGATCCGCCGTGAGGTGGCCGCGATCAGTCGGATGAACGAGCAGATCGCCACGGCGTCTTCGCAGCAGGACACGGCGGCGACGCTGCTGGGCCAGGATATCCAGCGTATCCAGGGCTCGTCGCAGCAGGTTCAGGCCGGCTCCACGCGCCTGGCGCAGGACAGCCAGGAGTTGTTGGCGCTGGCCGATGCACTGGGCCAGCGCATGGGCTTCTTCAAGACCCTGCGCTAGCGCAAGCGGCCACGGCGAAGCTGAACACCTGGGACTGCTGCGCAGTCCAATCGCGACACGAGGCCGCTCCCACGAGCGTGCGAGTTGCCAGAAATTGAGCATGACAGTTGCTCGCAAGGGCCTCAGCGCACGAGGCCCGCCCAGGCTTTCTGAGCCTACACCGGCCAACTTGTGGGAGCGGCCTTGTGCCGCGATTGGACCGCAGAGCGGTCCCCGGCAATGGCCACGGCGAAGCTGAAAACCTGGGACTGCTGCGCAGTCCAATCGCGACACGA
>NZ_JAUQOQ010000023.1:0-54299 GCF_030580795.1 Pseudomonas boreofloridensis
CAAGGCGGTGACCGATGCAGCCCAAGAGGCTGCGGGACAGGTAGGCGTTGGGGTTGACGCAGAGGATGTCGGTAAGTTTGGGATGTGGTTGCGAACTGTCGTCAAGGCAGTCACGAATCGCAAGGGCTCAGTAGGTGGTGCTGTTGGACAGGCTGGAGGTAAGCCGGAGGCTTCTACCAGTGGCGGCACGTCACAAAATCCTAACTCGACAAGTTCGCAGACAGACGCTGAAGCCGGTACGCTGGTTCAGCGAAATGTCTTGGGAAGATCTCCGAATTCGACCTCGGGCGGCATGCGAATTGATTTCGATGGCGAGTTCTATTCTGTCGATGGATTGAAGTTCAGTAAATCCTACTATGAGCGGTTGTGGCGTCAGGGTCATCCTGCGGCGTTTCTCCAAGCGAGGGAAGTGCTAAATAGCAATCCAAAAATCATTCCTGATCCTCGCGGTGCCGCAGGTTACTTCAAGTACGAAGGAGCTGGGTTGGAAATGATATACAATCCATCGACTGGTCAAGTCGGACTTATTCAACCAATTAGAGTTAAATGATGCATATGAATGTTTGGGAAGATCTTGAAATGGAACTGGAGCGCTATCGTTCCACGGTGTGTATGATTCGTCAGCTTTTGGGTGTGTATGAAGAGCCCGACCGCCGAGAAGTTGCTGGATGAGTTGAAGGGCTGCAAAGCCAGCGGGGCGTGCGGCAGAGCACAAGTGGAAGGCATTGTCGGTCGCTATGAAAAGCTTTCTGCGGACCGGTCCCAGGCGATCCAAGGCTGCGAGTCCAGGGCCTGTGTAGAGGCTATCCAGGCCAATACTATCGCTATGAACGACCCCGTTGCGCAGGAACTGTTGGGTATGTTCAGGCGGACGGTGGCGTATGACGTCCCGGGCTTACTACAAGGTGATCCCAGCAACGTCGCAATGCCTTCTCTGGGGTCGATAAGTGGGGAGGCTTATTCGTTTCTGACAAAGATCTAATCCAAGCGAAATATATATCGGAGGGCTGGCTGACGCCTGCTGAGCAGGCTGGCTTGGAAAAGTGGGATAGGGAAACTGATTGGCTGAATCGATTGGCAGGCAAGCAATTGTCGGTCGAGGAGAAGGCGAGTAGGCTTTTTGAGCTTACGTCTATGGCTGGCATGGGTATCATTGCGGGCCGGGGAGGCGTAGGTGTACAAGGTACACTTCCAGCTGCGCAAACCGTCGCTCAATTTGAGAAGAGTCTATCGGGCCTGTCCGCCGGCGAACGAGTAGCGAGAATCAAGAGTGTCGTCGCGAGCGTTATTGCAGCTAATGGAATGGTAAAAGACACGAGACTAACTAAACTAGATGGCAGAGATGTTTATAGAGGTCAAGACGGTAACTTATATGCACTCGATACCTTGCATGGACGTTTCAAAGTTCTGAATCCCAAAAATGGTAAGCATATGGGTGAAGTTGATTTCGAGTTCAATCAAACAAAGCCTGCTGACACAACAGGTAGACACAATTTAAAAATAAAATAAGGAGTTCATCTTGAGACTTGTCGATTTTGAGGGCAGTGCTTTTTTTCGTGGAAATGTGTTTAGGGTTCGCGGAAGTTATCCCTACGAAGATAGGGTGGATTTTATGATATTCGAAACTCAGGTTGAATTGAGCCGCTATGGGTTAATCGTGACTTCAGGATATAAGGCAGGTTTGGTTGTGGTTCACTTGCCTGATGAATGCTTGTGTCTAAACGGTGGGGTGGACAAAGAGTGGTTGGTTTCTAATTGGGCGAATTGGGTTTATCCTGATTGTGATGTCTCGGAGGTTTTTTTTCTTGAGGGGTATGTTGCTGTTTGAATACGATCATGCTGTGGTTTTTCGCTTTTAGAACAAGGGCGGCAAGCGCGATCCTGAAATGCATCAGACGAAGAAAGGTAGTCAGTATTTATTCGGCATGAAAGCGCCTATCGGTGCCGATGCTGGGTCGGGCCTGGTGCACAACGGCCACGGTACAGCGGCGAATGCGGCCGATGTAACGGAGGTCGCCCACCTGCTGCATGGCGACGAAAATGTTATCTGTGCCGACGCGGGCTATACCGGCGTGGAGAAGCGGCTGGAGCATGAAGGAAGGCCGGTGATCTGGCAGATTGCGGCTCGTCGGAGCACCTGTAAACACTTGAGCAAACGAAGCGTGCTCTAAAAGGCCAGACGCAAGATCGAGAAGGTCAAAGCGCAGGTGCGAGCGAAAGTCGAATATCCATTCCGTGTGATCAAGCGTCAATTCGGCTATGTGAAAACCCGCTTCCGTGGTTTAGCCAGGAACACGGCGCAACTGACCACGCTGTTTGCCCTGTCGGATCTGTGGATGGTGCGCCGGCAGTTATTCCCGGCTGTGGGAGAGGTGCGCCCGTGAGGGCAAATAACCAAAGCTTAGCCTTTATCCACTAATCAGCGGCTGAAAATCGGGCTTTTCGGCATCCTCATGCCGTCAATTTTCGGCTGATGGAAACTTGTTCGGACTTTCCTTAAAGATGTTCCGTGGTGAATATCTGTTTTAACTGGCGATAATTTTCATGAGTATATTGCTAGTGCTGGCGCAGAAATTAAAGAGCTGTCCATGACGCAAGGTTTTTTCTTGGGGAACTCTCTGCGGAAAATGCGCGAGTATTTTATGGTGAGGTGGAAAAATTCTTGTCGCATGGCGGGGATATCGGCAAGTATAAGTGGAGTTTTTGCGAATGAAGTTGCCAAGCTTTTATGTGAACTTTGATCGTGGGATTTATCGTCATACTGACTACGGCGGGTGCATGAAGATCTAGCGTTGCCGAAAGATAAGTGGAACGCATCTTTTAGTGTTGATTTTGCCCTGTTGGTGCCGGATGATTTGCAGTATTGGATTGTCGATGGTAAGAATTTTTGGAAGCTTTATGGTTTCTGATTTTAATTTTTGAGTATTGCTTTTTAGGCACTAACGGCATGTAAAAATTAATTTTCTGTTCATTTCTTTGATTGCGAGAAGTGTCGGGTTTTTTGTGCTCTAGATCGCCAATCTCCAAGAGCTCTGATTCCGGCTGTCCTACATCAGGGCACCTATCGAACGAGTTCTTAGTAGAGTTTAAGAACCTCCGCTACCGTACGACTTCATTCCCCAAGTGCATTGCCGATACGCCGCCGCACCCTCAAATAAGTAATACTTAAACATCACCCGAGAAAACCCCATCCAATAACCACTCCCCCCATAGCGGGCCCAATCCCCCGAGCCCGCCACACCGCTCCTACCTCAAGGACACTGACACGTCGAAGGCCCAAACACCGGCCCGCTGCAAGGGTCTTTCGACGGGCCGAACACCGGGCACGCCGCTTGGGCAGTCAGGGAGAAACCGCAGAGCAGAAACACCGCCAACAGTACGTTCTTCATTCGCAAGCTCCTGAGTGGGTAAACCCACGCGTTCTATCCATAGTGAGGGTACGGTCGGTCATCCCGGACACTGGCGGGTACACCACACTCGCCCGGAAGGTCCGTTCGCCCGGTCGCGGCACATCGCCAGACAGGCCAGCGAGGGCCGGACCCGGAGCAGTAAAGATCAGCCCCGTCGAACGCGCCAGTGTGGCGTATCGTCGCAAATCCCCGCCGCCTCAGTTCTTGGCGCTGGAATACTTGCGTCCTTGGTCGAGCAGGGCGAACACCACCACCAACACCCCAGCCACCGCCAGGATGAGCGCGACGCCATCGGTGGAGTGCGTCGCCGAGCCTGCCACCAATGCCAGCCCGCCCAGCGGTGCCAGGCCGCCTGCCACCGCCGTGCCGATTTCGCGGCCGGTGCCGAAGCCCGAGGCGCGGGTCTGGGTGGGGAACTGTCGGCTCAGGAACGAGCCCTGTGGGGCGAACATCATGGGCGCCAGGATGCCGGTGCCGAGGGCGATCGCCACATAGATCAGCGTTGGCTCGCCGGTGCTCAGCAGGCGCAGGAAGGGGTAGGCGAACAGCACCGACAGCAGGCCGCCGAGCACCAGTACGGTCTTGCTGCTCCAGCGGTCGCACAGCCAGCCGAAGAAGGGCACAGCGAAGATCGCCACCAGGCTGGCGATGGTCACCGACAGGGAGGTGACATGGGCCTCGACGCCTTTGAACTGGGTCAGGTAGGCCAGAGAGAAGGTCTTGAAGATGTAGCTCAGGGCGTTGTAGCCGACCGCCACGAAGAACACCACGGCCAGGCCTTTGCGGTCATTGCGCAGCAGCAGCTTGAGTGGCGAGACCTTGGGGGTGTCCTCGGCCGTGTCCAGGGCTTTGAAGTCCGGGGTTTCCGGGATGCTCTTGCGCACCCACAGGCCCACCGCCACCAGTGCGATGCTGGCGATGAAGGGGATGCGCCAGCCACCGGCCAGCAGGAAGTCGTTGCCGTTCATGGTCAGCAGGTACACGGTCAGCGACGACAGCAGCAGGCCCAGGTTCAGGCCCAGCGCTGGCCAGGCGCCTTGACTGCCGCGCTTGCCTTCGCTGGCGTGCTCGTAAGAGGTGACCGCTGCGCCGGACAGTTCGGCGCCGGCGCCCAGGCCTTGGATGATACGGATCACCACCAGCAGGATCGGCGCCCAGATGCCGAGGGTGGCGTAGCCGGGGATCAGGCCGATCAACGTGGTGCACACGCCCATTAGGCAGAAGGTGATCACCAGCACGTGCTTGCGGCCGAAGCGGTCGCCCAGGTAGCCGAACAGGATGCCGCCGAACGGGCGGGCGATGAAGCCGATGGCGAAGGTGGAGAAGGCCAGCAGGGAGGCCACCGCCGGGTTGCTGGCGTCGAAGAAGATCTTCGAGAAAACGATCGCGGCCATGGTCGCGTAGAGGTAGAAGTCATACCACTCCAGCATCGAACCGAAGATGGTCGCCGCCGCGACCTTGCGCAGGCGCTTGCGTTGCTGGTCGGGGGTTTCCGTCGCGGACGGGGCCGTTTCATGTGCCGACATGGGTTATTCCTTATTGTCTTTGTAGTGGAAGGTGCAGCAGAAATCAGCGGGCCTTGAGGATGCGCTGGGCGATCATCTGGCCGATGGGAATGGCCGAGGTGGCGGCCGGCGAGGGGGCGTTGCAGACATGCACCATGCGCGGCGTCTCGGCGAACAGGAAGTCATGCACCAGGGTGCCGTCGCGCATCACCGCCTGGGCGCGGATGCCGGCTTCATACGGCAGCAGGTCGTCGATTTCCAGCGACGGGCAGTACTTGCGGCATTGCTCCAGGTAGCCGCGCTTGAACAGCGAGTTCTTCATTTCCGTGGTGCCGGAACCCAGGTTGTTCCAGAGGGTTTTCCAGAACCCGGGAAAGCGGGCGTACTCGGCTACGTCGCGCCAGTTCACCGAACCTTTGCGGTAGTTTTCGCGGCCCAGGCCGAGCACGGCATTCGGGCCGACGGTCACGCTGCCGTCGATCATCCGCGTCAGGTGCACGCCGAGAAAGGGCAGGTCGGGGTCGGGGATGGGGTAGATCAGGTGGTTGACGATGCCGTTCTTGCTCGGCGGCAGGCGGTAGTACTCGCCGCGGAATGGGATGATCTGGTGATCGATGCTGACCCCGGCCAAGCGCGCCAGGCGGTCGGATTGCAGGCCGGCGCACGCCACCAGTTGCCGTGCACGCCAGGTGTTGGCGTCGCTGGTGATGGTGACGTGGTCGGTGTGCTCCTGGATCGCGCGCACTGTGGTACACAGGCGCACCTCGCCGCCGGCGCGCTCGATCACCCGGGCCATGGCCTTGCACACTTCCTTGTAGTCGACGATGCCGGTGGCATCGAGGAACAGCGCGCCCTGGCCGACGATGTTCGGCTCGCGATGGCGCAGGGCGTCCGCGTCCAGTCGCTCGACCTTGAGGCCGTTCTGCTGCGAGCGCTGGTACAGCGCCTGCATGCGCTGCATCTCCAGGTCGTTGGAGGCCACCAGCAGCTTGCCGCACACCTCGAAGGCGATGCCGTGCTCGTGGCAGAAGTCCTTGGTGGCCTGGGCGCCGCGTTTGCACAGTTCGGCCTTGAGGCTGCCGGGTGCGTAATAGATGCCGGCGTGGATCACGCCGCTGTTGTGGCCGGTCTGGTGGCGACCCAATTGGTCTTCCTTGTCCAGGAGCAACAGCGAGGCGCCGGGGCGCTGTTCCAGCAGGGCCATCGCGGTGGCAAGGCCGACGATGCCGCCGCCGATGATGCAATAGTCGTGGGTCATGCGGGTTACCTTGAGTGCGTGTCTTTGAATCTGATTATCAGGTTGTCAGACAAAGTAGTGCGTTAAAAATCCGGGGCTTCAGCCCCGGAGCGTCATGGGCTTCAGTCGAGTGCGGGCAGGTCGATCTTCAGGCGTTTGGCCGAGGCGCGCAGGTGCGCTTCAGCGCACCCGGCGGCGGCGTGGCGGTCGCCGTCGGCAATGGCTTGGTACAGCGCCTGGTGCTCGCGGCTGGCGTCGGCCGAGCCGCCGATCGCTCGGCGGGCGGAGTTTTCCCAGGCGGTACGGCGGGCGCTGGCCAGTTGGCCGCCGAGGAAATCGTGGAAGGCGACGAAGTAATCGTTCTTGCTGGCTTCGGCGATGGCGCGGTGAAAGGCCACGTCGGCGGCTGCGGCGCGAGTCAGGTCGCTGCCGGGGTCGAGCATGATCTGCAGGGCATCGGCCATGCGCGTCAGGTCGGCGGCATCACGCCTGCGCGCAGCGATGGCGGCGGCCTGGGTTTCGATCCACAGGCGCATTTCGAACATCTGCACCAGGTCGGGCGCGCGTCCGCTGCTGCCGGGGAAGCGGAACACGGTGCCGCCGGGGGTCTGGGAAATGTAGGAGCCCAGCCCGCGTCGGGCTATAAGCACGCCATCGGCCTTGAGCTGCGCCACCGCCTCGCGCACCACGGAGCGGCTGACGTTGAGCTGCTCGGCCAGTTGCTGTTCAGTGGGCAGGCGCGATTCGGCGGCCAGTCGGCCGGCGTCGATCTCGGCGCGGATGGCGCTGACCACTCGGTCGACGAGGGTGTCGGGGCGCTGAAGCTCAAGCATGGAGGGATTGCCTAGTGGTCAGGTTGTCAGACAATGCCTAGGGCCTGGCGATCTGTCAATCGTGCCTGCGGCCGTCAGAGCTCGGAGACGAAGGTGCCGGTGCCGTCGAGAATATTGCGCAAGGTCAGCGCCACTTCGTCCAGGTCGCTACCGGCCGAGGTCAGGAGGATTTCCAGGTGCGCGTCGCCCTTGAGGGCATCGCGATCACCGGGGGCCACCTCGATCAGCAGGCGCTCGGCGCTCAACGTCACGGTCAGCCCATCCAGCGTCGAAGGCTCGTCGTCCAGGGTCAGGTCGACGGTGTCTTCGTCGGGGTAGCGGGTGAGCAGGAACATCTGGCCCTTGTCGCTGTGGCAGCACAGGGTCGCCATGTCGTCTTCTTCGTCGTCGCACGGGGTGGCGAAGAGCAGGGCGGTTTTCAGTTGCATGGGCGGCTCGGTTCAAGGAAGTGAAACGCGATTGTGCCAGCCTTGGCACCGCGCATAAATGCACAGTTACCGCCGCTTGACCGAATATGTCGCAGCGCTGCAAGCCGCGGTGACCGCTCAGTCGTTAAGCTGCCCAGTCGATGGGCAGCCGTAAGGCCACCGCCCCGGCAGTCGTCTTTGCAGGTGCTCATCCTTGGCGGGTGGCCCGGAACGCCGACGCGCGGGACCTGTCCGACGCCTTGATTCCATCGTTCTGTCGCCATGGGTTGGCTATGGTTGATCCTGAACGGCGGACGTACACGTACACGACGCTTCACCAAAAAAAAGCCCAAGCGGAGTACCACAGATGGCGTTTTTCACCGCAGCCAGCAAGGCCGACTTCCAGCATCAACTGCAAGCGGCCCTGGCGCAGCACATCAGCGAACAGTCCCTGCCACAAGTGGCGCTGTTCGCTGAGCAGTTCTTCGGCATCATCTCTCTGGACGAACTCACCCAGCGTCGGCTGTCCGACCTGGCCGGCTGCACCCTTTCTGCCTGGCGCACCATCGAGCGCTTCGACTCGGCCACCCCGCTGGTGCGGGTCTACAACCCGGACTACGAGCGCCATGGCTGGCAGTCCACGCACACCGTGGTCGAAGTCCTGCATGACGACCTGCCATTTCTGGTCGACTCGGTGCGTACCGAACTGAACCGCCGCGGCTACAGCATCCACACCCTGCAGACCACCGTGCTCAGCACCCGGCGTGGGGCCAAGGGCGAACTGCTCGAACTGCTGCCCAAGGGTACCCAGGGTGAAGGCGTCAATCACGAATCGCTGATGTACCTGGAAATCGACCGCTGCGCCAACGCTGCCGAGCTGACCAGCCTGACCCGCGAGCTGGAGCTGGTGCTGGCCGATGTGCGCGTGGTGGTGGCTGACTTCGAGCCGATGAAGGCCAAGGTCCGCGACCTGCTGGCGCTGGTGGGCGAGAACGCCTTCGGGCCGGCGCAGCATGACAAGGCCGAGGTGCAGAGCTTCCTCACCTGGCTGCTGGACAACCACTTCACCTTCCTCGGCTATGAGGAATTCGTAGTCGAGACCGACGCCGCCGGCGGCAGCCTGGCGTATGACGAATCCTCGTTCCTCGGCCTGCCGCGCGTGCTGCGCACTGGCCTGAGCAGCGACGACCTGCGCATCGAGGACTACGCCGTCAGCTACCTGCGCGAGCCGCGCCTGCTGTCGTTCGCCAAGGCCTCGCAGCCGAGCCGCGTACACCGCCCGGCCTACCCGGACTATGTGTCGATCCGTCAGATCGATGCCGACGGCAAGGTCCTCAAGGAATGCCGCTTCATGGGCCTGTACACCTCCACGGTGTACGGCGAGAGCGTCTATACCATTCCGTACATTCGCGAAAAGGTCGCCGAAGTGGAGCGTCGCTCGCACTTCGACCCCAAGGCGCACCTGGGCAAGGAGCTGACCCAGGTCCTGGAAGTGCTGCCGCGCGACGACCTGTTCCAGACCCCGATCGACGAGCTGTTCAGCACCGCGATGTCGATCGTGCAGATCCAGGAGCGCAACAAGATCCGCGTGTTCCTGCGCAAAGACCCCTACGGCCGCTTCTGCTACTGCCTGGCCTACGTGCCGCGTGAGGTCTATTCCACCGAAGTGCGACAGAAGATCCAGCAGGTGCTGATGGAGCGCCTGAAGGCCTCGGACTGCGAGTTCTGGACCTTCTTCTCCGAATCGGTGCTGGCGCGGGTGCAACTGATTCTGCGGGTCGATCCGAAGAACCGCATCGACATCGATCCGCAGCAACTGGAAAACGAAGTGATCCAGGCCTGCCGCTCGTGGCAGGACGACTATTCGGCGCTGGTGGTGGACAACTTCGGCGAAGCCCAGGGCACCAACATCCTGGCCGATTTCCCCAAAGGCTTCCCGGCCGGTTACCGCGAGCGCTTCGCCGCGCACTCGGCGGTGGTCGACATGCAGCATGTGCTGGCGTTGTCCGAGGCCAAGCCCCTGGCCATGAGCTTCTACCAGCCGCTCACCCAGATCGGCGAGCGTCAGTTGCACTGCAAGCTGTACCACGCCGACACGCCGCTGGCGCTGTCCGATGTGCTGCCGATCCTGGAGAACCTGGGCCTGCGCGTGCTCGGCGAGTTCCCGTATCGGCTGCGTCATGCCAATGGCCGCGAGTTCTGGATTCACGACTTCGCCTTCACCTACAGCGAAGGGCTGAGCCTGGACTTGCAGCAGCTCAACGACACCCTGCAGGACGCCTTCATCCATATCGTCCAGGGCGAAGCCGAGAACGACGCGTTCAATCGCCTGGTGCTCACCGCTGGCCTGCCGTGGCGCGACGTGGCGCTGCTGCGCGCGTATGCCCGCTATATGAAGCAGATCCGTCTGGGCTTCGACCTGGGCTACATCGCCAGCACCTTGAACAACCACACCGACATTGCCCGCGAGCTCACCCGGCTGTTCAAGACCCGCTTCTACCTGGCGCGCAAGCTCGGCCAGGATGACCTGGACGACAAACAGCAGCGTCTGGAACAGGCGATTCTCAGCGCGCTGGACGACGTTCAGGTGCTCAACGAAGACCGCATCCTGCGTCGCTACCTGGACCTGATCAAGGCCACCTTGCGCACCAACTTCTACCAGACCGACAGCAGCGGTCAGAGCAAGGGCTACTTCAGCTTCAAGTTCAACCCACGGCTGATCCCCGAGCTGCCCAAGCCCGTACCCAAGTTCGAGATCTTCGTGTACTCGCCACGGGTCGAAGGCGTGCACCTGCGCTTCGGCAACGTCGCCCGCGGTGGCCTGCGCTGGTCGGACCGCGAGGAAGACTACCGCACCGAGGTGCTCGGCCTGGTCAAGGCCCAGCAGGTGAAGAACTCGGTGATCGTGCCGGTCGGCGCCAAGGGCGGCTTCCTGCCGCGTCGCCTGCCCTTGGGCGGCGGGCGCGACGAGATCGCCGCCGAGGGCATCGCCTGCTACCGCATCTTCATCAGCGGCCTGCTCGACATCACCGACAACCTCAAGGACGGCGGCGTGGTGCCGCCGGTCAACGTGGTGCGTCACGATGAGGACGACCCTTACTTGGTGGTGGCGGCGGACAAAGGCACCGCAACCTTCTCCGACATCGCCAACGGCATCGCCAACGACTATGGCTTCTGGCTCGGCGATGCCTTCGCCTCCGGAGGCTCGGCCGGCTACGACCACAAAGGCATGGGCATCACCGCACGTGGCGCCTGGGTCGGCGTGCAGCGCCACTTCCGCGAGCGTGGCATCAATGTGCAGGAAGACCCGATCACCGTGGTTGGCATCGGCGACATGGCCGGCGACGTGTTCGGCAACGGCCTGCTGATGTCGGACAAGCTGCAACTGGTGGCCGCGTTCAACCACCTGCACATCTTCGTCGATCCGAATCCGGATCCGGCCAGCAGCTTCGTCGAGCGCAAGCGCCTGTTCGAACTGCCGCGTTCGGCCTGGACTGACTACGACACCACGCTGATGTCCGAAGGCGGCGGTATCTTCCCGCGTAGTGCCAAGAGCATCGCCATCAGCCCACAGATGAAGGCCCGCTTCGCCATCGAAGCCGACCGCCTGACCCCGACCGAACTGCTGCACGCGCTGCTGCAGGCCCCGGTCGATCTGCTGTGGAACGGGGGTATCGGCACCTACGTCAAGGCCAGCAGCGAAAGCCACGCCGACGTCGGCGACAAGGCCAACGATGCCCTGCGGGTGAACGGCAACGAGCTGCGCTGCAAGGTGGTGGGCGAGGGCGGCAACCTGGGCATGACCCAGCTCGGCCGCGTCGAATTCGGCCTGCACGGCGGCGCCACCAACACCGACTTCATCGACAACGCCGGTGGCGTGGACTGCTCCGACCACGAGGTCAACATCAAGATCCTGCTCAACGAAGTGGTGCAGGCCGGCGACATGACCGAGAAGCAGCGCAACCAGCTGCTGGGCAGCATGACCGAGGAAGTCTCGGCCCTGGTGCTGGGCAACAACTACAAGCAGACCCAGGCGCTGTCGCTCGCCGCCCGTCGCGCCCGCGAGCGGATCGCCGAGTACAAACGCCTGATGGCCGATCTGGAATCGCGCGGCAAGCTCGATCGCGCCATCGAGTTCCTGCCCAGCGAAGACCTGCTGGCCGAGCGTCTGGCCGCTGGCCACGGCCTGACCCGTGCCGAGCTGTCGGTGCTGATCTCCTACAGCAAGATCGACCTCAAGGAGCAACTGCTCAAGTCCGAGGTGCCGGACGACGAGTACCTGACCCGCGACATGGAAACCGCGTTCCCGCCGTCGCTGGTCAGCAAATTCGCCGAGGCCATGCGCCGTCACCGCCTCAAGCGCGAGATCGTCAGCAACCAGATCGCCAACGACCTGGTCAACAACATGGGCATCACCTTCGTGCAGCGCCTGAAGGAGTCCACTGGCATGAGCCCGGCCAATGTCGCCGGTGCCTACGTGATCGTGCGCGACATCTTCCACCTGCCGCACTGGTTCCGTCAGATCGAGGCACTGGATTACCAGGTCCCGGCCGACATCCAGCTGACCCTGATGGATGAGCTGATGCGTCTGGGCCGTCGCGCCACCCGCTGGTTCCTGCGCAGCCGCCGCAACGAACAAGACGCTGGCCGCGACACGGCGCATTTCGGGCCGAAGATCGCGCAGTTGGGACTCAAGCTCGACGAACTGCTGGAAGGTCCGACCCGCGAGCGCTGGCAGACGCGCTACCAGAGCTTCGTCGAAGCGGGTGTGCCGGAGTTGCTGGCGCGCATGGTGGCCGGCACCACGCACCTGTACACCTTGCTGCCGATCATCGAGGCCTCGGACGTCACCGGCCACGATCCGGCCCAGGTGGCCAAGGCGTTCTTCGCCGTGGGCAGCGCGCTGGACCTGACCTGGTACTTGCAGGAGATCAGCAACCTGCCGGTGGAGAACAACTGGCAGGCCCTGGCCCGCGAGGCGTTCCGCGACGACATCGACCTGCAGCAGCGCGCGATCACCATTTCCGTGCTGCAGATGGCCGATGCCCCGGACGACATGGATGCCCGCGTGGCCCTGTGGGCCGAGCAGCACCGGGTGATGGTCGAGCGCTGGCGCGCCATGCTCGACGACCTGCGCAACGCCAGCGGCACCGACTATGCGATGTACGCGGTGGCCAACCGCGAGCTGGTCGACCTGGCGCTGAGCGGGCAGGCGGTGGTGATTCCGTCCTGAGTCTTGCGCTGAAATGAAAAGCCCCGGCAGCGATGCCGGGGCTTTTTTATCTGTCTTCGACGGCCTGGTGGTGGGCCGCTACGGTGTTACTTGAACCGTCTTTCCACCCCTTTCTCCACCAGGATCTTCGCCGAAATCTCTTCCACCGAGAAATGCGTGGAATTGATGTGGGGGATGTTCTCGCGGCGGAACAGGTTCTCAACTTCGCGCACCTCGAACTCGCACTGGGCAAAGCTCGAATAACGGCTGTTGGGTTTGCGCTCGTGGCGGATGGCGGTGAGGCGGTCGGCGTCGATGGTCAGGCCGAACAGCTTGTTATGGTGCTTTTTCAGCACCGGCGGCAGTTGCAGGCGTTCCATGTCGTCTTCGGTCAACGGGTAGTTGGCGGCGCGAATGCCGAACTGCATGGCCATGTATAAACACGTCGGCGTTTTGCCACATCGCGACACGCCCACCAATATCAGGTCGGCTTTGTCGTAATAATGGGTGCGCGCGCCGTCGTCGTTGTCCAGGGCGAAGTTCACCGCCTCGATCCGCTCCATGTAGTTGGAGTTGCCGCCAATGGAATGCGACTTGCCCACCGAATAAGACGAGTGGGCGGTCAACTCCTGTTCCAGCGGCGACAGGAAGGTGGAGAAGATGTCGATCATGAAGCCATTGGAAGTGGCCATGACTTCGCGGATGTCCTGATTGACGATGGTGTCGAAGATGATCGGACGGACGCCGTCGCGCTCGGCCGCTGCATTGATCTGCTGGACCATGGCGTGGGCCTTGTCGAGCGTATCGATGTAGGGACGGGTGAATTTGGCGAAGGGGATGGTATCGAACTGCGCCAGCAGACTTTGGCCCAGAGTTTCGGCCGTGATGCCGGTACCGTCGGAGATGAAGAACGCGGATCGTTTCATTTGCGCCAAGGGCCTTAAGCTGCCGAATGTTTCTGGATATGATAGGTTCGGTTTGCCGAACGCGGACGTTCGGCATTCTCACTTATTTTCCAGGTCCAGGCCACAAGCGTCCCGGCCCAGCCGCAACCCCGACAGGCGGGCGCCCTTGAGCTTTTCCAACACAGTCAGTGGAGAGATCACCTTGGTAGAGTACGTAGTTTCCCTCGATAAGCTCGGCGTCCATGATGTGGAGCATGTGGGGGGCAAGAACGCATCCCTGGGCGAGATGATCAGTAATCTTGCAGGTGCCGGCGTTTCGGTGCCGGGCGGCTTTGCCACTACGGCTCAGGCGTACCGTGATTTTCTCGAGCAAAGTGGCCTGAACGAGCGCATCCATGCCGCGCTCGATGCCTTGGACGTGGACGACGTCAACGCCCTGGCCAAGACCGGTGCGCAGATCCGTCAGTGGGTGATGGACGCGCAGTTCCCGGCGCGCCTGGATGCCGAAATTCGTAAGGCCTTCGCCGAAATGGCTGCCGGCAACGACAACATGGCCGTCGCCGTGCGGTCCTCGGCCACGGCCGAAGACCTCCCGGACGCTTCGTTCGCCGGTCAGCAGGAAACCTTCCTCAACATTCGTGGCGTCGACAACGTGATCCGCGCGGCCAAGGAAGTGTTCGCCTCGCTGTTCAACGACCGCGCCATCGCCTATCGCGTACACCAGGGCTTCGACCACAAGCTGGTGGCCCTGTCGGCCGGCGTGCAGCGCATGGTGCGTTCGGAAACCGGCACCGCTGGCGTGATGTTCACCCTGGACACCGAATCGGGCTTCCGCGACGTGGTGTTCATCACCGGCGCCTACGGCCTGGGCGAAACCGTGGTGCAGGGCGCGGTCAACCCTGACGAATTCTACGTGCACAAGAACACCTTGCAGGCTGGCCGCCCGGCCATCCTGCGCCGCAACCTGGGCAGCAAGGCGATCAAGATGGTCTATGGCGACGAAGCCAAGGCCGGTCGCTCGGTCAAGACGGTCGAGGTCGATCGCGCCGAGCGTGCGCGCTTCTGCCTGAGCGACGACGAAGTCGTTGAGCTGGCCAAGCAGGCCATGATCATCGAGCAGCACTACCAGCGCCCGATGGACATCGAGTGGGCCAAGGACGGTGACGACGGCAAGCTGTACATCGTCCAGGCCCGCCCGGAAACGGTGAAGAGCCGCGCCAGCGCCAATGTCATGGAACGCTACCTGCTCAAGGAAAAGGGCACGGTGTTGGTCGAAGGCCGCGCCATCGGCCAGCGCATCGGCGCCGGCAAGGTGCGCGTGATCCGTGATGTGTCGGAGATGGACAAGGTTCAGCCCGGCGATGTGCTGGTCTCGGACATGACCGACCCGGATTGGGAGCCGGTGATGAAGCGCGCCAGCGCCATCGTCACCAACCGTGGCGGTCGTACCTGCCACGCCGCGATCATCGCCCGTGAGCTGGGCATTCCGGCCGTGGTCGGTTGCGGCAATGCGACGCAACTGCTCAAGGACGGTCAGGGCGTGACCGTGTCCTGCGCCGAGGGCGACACCGGCTTCATTTTCGAAGGCGAACTGGGCTTCGACGTCAAGCAGAACTCTGTGGACGCCATGCCGGAACTGCCGTTCAAGATCATGATGAACGTCGGCAACCCTGACCGTGCCTTCGACTTCGCCCAGTTGCCCAACGCCGGTGTCGGCCTGGCGCGCCTGGAGTTCATCATCAACCGCATGATCGGCGTGCACCCCAAGGCGCTGCTGAACTATGCCGGCTTGCCGCCGGAGCTCAAGGACAGCGTCGACAAGCGCATCGCCGGCTACAACGACCCGGTCGAGTTCTATGTCGAGAAGCTGGTCGAAGGCATCAGCACTCTGGCGGCAGCCTTCTCGCCGAAAAAGGTCATCGTGCGTCTGTCGGACTTCAAGTCCAACGAATACGCCAACCTGATCGGCGGCAAGCTGTACGAGCCGGAAGAAGAGAACCCGATGCTGGGCTTCCGCGGGGCGTCGCGCTACATCAGCGAGTCGTTCCGTGACTGCTTCGAGCTCGAGTGCCGTGCGCTCAAGCGTGTGCGCAACGAGATGGGGCTGACCAACGTCGAGATCATGGTGCCGTTCGTGCGTACCTTGGGCGAAGCCAGCCAAGTGGTCGACCTGCTGGCCGAGAATGGCCTGGCCCGTGGCGACAATGGCCTGCGCGTGATCATGATGTGCGAGCTGCCGTCCAACGCCATTCTCGCCGAGGAGTTCCTCGAGTACTTCGACGGCTTCTCGATTGGCTCCAACGACCTGACCCAGCTCACCTTGGGCCTGGACCGCGACTCCGGCATCATCGCCCACCTGTTCGACGAGCGTAATCCGGCGGTCAAGAAGCTGCTGGCCAATGCCATTGCCGCCTGCAACAAGGCCGGCAAGTACATCGGCATCTGCGGCCAGGGCCCTTCGGACCACCCGGATCTGGCCAAGTGGCTCATGCAGCAAGGCATCGAAAGCGTGTCGCTGAACCCGGACTCGGTGCTCGAAACCTGGTTCTTCCTGGCCGAGGGCCAGGGCGCAGCCTGATGCGTTCAATGCGGGGCGCACGTCGATGCGCCCCGCGTTCGTATTTTCTTCGCGGGTAAATCGCTGCGGCGAGCCGCCGCTTCTTCGAGTGAGAGCGGCCGTTCGCCGCAGCGATTTACCCGCGAATACGCTGGAGCCGACGTTCAGCGTGGCCAGCGCCCGCCCATTCCGTATTCCTTTCTCATTGCCGTGAATTCATGCAAAGCAGCAGTACTCTTTTTCCCGTGGCCCTGCTCAGTGCCGAGCGCCGTGGCGACCTCAGCGAAGACGTCTACCGAATAAAAGCCGGCAACAGCCCGGACCCCAGCGTGGAGCTGGCCGTGACCCGTCTGGGGCTGGCCGATCAGCCCACTGAGCGAGCGGTGCCGGTGATCCTCCTGCATGGCAGCTTTTCCAACCGCCGTTTCTGGTATTCCCCCAAAGGCATTGGCCTGGGGGCGTTCCTGGCGCGGGCGGGCTTCGACGTGTGGATCCCGGAGATGCGCGGCCATGGCCTGTCGCCGCGCAATCGTCAATGGCGCGCCAACTGCGTGGCCGACTACGCGCGTTTCGATCTCCCGGTGATCGGCACGTTCGTACAGGAGATGACGGGGCAGGCGCCGCACTGGGTCGGGCATTCCCTGGGCGGCACCACGCTGGTTGCCGCCCTGGGCGGTGGCTACTTGGACCCGAACAACGTGGCCAGCGTGGCGCTGTTCGGGACCCAGGTCACTCGCCGCTACTGGCCTCTGAAGTTGCCGCCGGTGGTATGGGGCGCGCGCCTGCTGCTCAAGCGCTTTGCCCAACTGTCCGGGCCCAGGCTCAAGCGTGGCCCGGAGGACGAGCCGATCGGCCTGGCCTTGGAGTGGTTGCGCTGGCAGGGGCTGTTCGGCCGCTTCGGGGTCAAGGACCGTGACTGGTGGGCAGGGCTGGCCGAGGTGCGAGTACCGCTATTGGCCGTGGCAGCGGTGGCCGATACCCAGGATCCGCTGTGGGCCTGCCGCGCGCTGTTCGAACAGTGGGGCGATGCGCGCAAGCGATTCCTGCGCCTGGGACGCGAGGACGGCTTCGAGGCGTTCGGGCATGTGGACATGCTGGTGAGCAAAGCCGCTCAGGACCAGGTGTGGCCGCAGGTCGAGCGCTGGCTGGCGCAGGCGCAGAGCACGCCACATGCCGCGGCGACTGACTACCCAGTCCCGGATGACTGCACGGCCTCGGAGGGTGTAGCCTTGCCCGACACCCGCCTTCGTTGTGACTGACAGGAGTTTCCCATGCAGCATTACGTAACCCCCGACCTGTGCGATGCCTATGCAGACCGGGTCCAAGTGCTCGAGCCGATGTTCAGCAACTTCGGTGGCCGCGACTCGTTCGGTGGGCAGATCGTCACCATCAAGTGCTTCGAGGACAATTCCCTGGTCCGCGAGCAGGTCGAGCTCGACGGCACAGGCAAAGTGCTGGTGGTCGACGGCGGTGGTTCGCTGCGCCGCGCCTTGCTCGGCGACATGCTCGCCGAAAAAGCCGCCAAGCACGGTTGGGAAGGGCTGGTGATCTACGGATGCGTGCGTGACGTCGATGTTTTGGCGCAGACCAACGTCGGCGTGCAGGCCCTGGCCAGCCATCCGATGAAGACCGACAAGCGCGGTATCGGCGATCTGAACGTCCCGGTCACCTTCGCCGGTGTCACCTTCCGTCCCGGCGAATACGTCTACGCCGACAATAATGGCGTGATCGTCTCGCCCAGCCCGCTGAGCCAACCGCAGTGACGCGCCGCGGGCGCTGATGGAGCATCGATGTTCGAGGAAGACAACGCTCAGTGGGGCCTGGTGCATGCCCTGGTGCTCGACGGCAAGGGCGGCGCCCGTGCGATCGCCCGTACCGAGTTGGACAGCCTGCAGTTGCAGGATCATGAAAGCCTTTGGTTGCACTGGGATCGTAGTCACCCGCAGACCCGCACCTGGCTGCTGCACGACAGCGGCCTGAGCGAGTTTGCCTGCGAGCTGCTGCTGGAGGAAAACACCCGTCCGCGCCTGTTGCCGCTGGCCAATGAGCAGATGTTGTTGTTTCTGCGCGGGGTCAATCTCAATCCGGGGGCCGAGCCGGAAGACATGGTGTCGGTGCGTATCTTCGCCGAAGCCCGGCGCATCATTTCGCTGCGCCTGCGGCCGCTGCGGGCCAGCGACGAGATCCTGCAGCAACTGGGCGAGGGCCGAGGACCGAAGTCGGCATCGGAGCTGCTGCTGCTGATGGGCGAGTTGCTGACGGAAAAGGTCCAGGCGCTGGTCAGCGACTTGTCGGAAGCAGTCGATCTCGAAGAAGAGAAGGTGGAATTCGACGAGCGGTATAGCCCAGCCCAAGGCAGTCTCCAGCAGATCCGCCGCCGTGCCGCTGGCCTGCGGCGTTTTCTCGCGCCCCAGCGAGACATCTATGCCCAGCTGTCGCGGCATAAGTGGAGTTGGTTCGCCGAAGTCGATTCCGACTATTGGAACGAGCTCAACAACAGCCTGATTCGGTACCTGGAGGAACTGGAACTGGCCCGCGAGCGCGCGGCGCTGGTGCTTGAGGGCGAGGACCGGCGGCGCAGCGAACTGATGAACCGGACCATGTACCGCTTCGGCATCATCACCTGCATCTTCCTGCCCATGAGCTTCATCACCGGTCTGCTCGGTATCAACGTCGGCGGCATCCCCGGGGCAAGCAACCCCTATGGATTCCTGGTGGCCTGCCTGGTGGTGCTGGCGCTGGCCGTGGGGCAGTGGTGGTTGTTCAGGCGCTTGCGCTGGGTGTGAGGCGATCCATGCTACTGCTCTCTCATTTTGAAACAGTCGTACCACCTTTCGGTGTGACCTGCGCAGCAGAGCCCTCGTCTTTGACTGACATCACGCGAGGTGCCCATGCACGATCCGTTTGAAGAATCCCTGCGCCACCTGCTCAAGGCGTCGCCGTCCGGCCAAGATCGCGACGACGATGCCTGCCTGGGTCGGGTGCTCAAGACCGCCAACCGCCAGGTGGGCGCGGGCGATCTGTTCAGCTTGCTGGGCCGTTGGAGCCAGGCGCTGCTGATCGCTGTCAACAATGGCTCGGCGCATGTGGCGCCGGTGCGCCGTACCTCTGCCGCTGGCAGACCGCAAGCTGATAAGGCCGAATGAATATGGAACTCGATCTCTGGACCCAGAGCCTGGTTACCGCCATGACTGCACTATGGACCAAGGTGGCGAACTTCATCCCCAACTTGTTCGGTGCGCTGGTGGTGGTGCTGCTGGGCTTCGTGGTAGCCAAGCTGCTCGACACCTTGCTGTCCAAACTGCTCGCCAAGTTCGGTCTGGACCGCCTGATGAGCGGCACTGGCCTGACCAAGATGCTCAGCCGAGTCGGTATTCAGGTGCCGATCTCGACCCTCATCGGCAAGATCGTCTATTGGTTCATCCTGCTGATTTTCCTGGTGTCGGCCGCCGAATCGCTCGGCCTCGAGCGGGTATCGGCCACCCTCGACATGCTCGCCCTCTACCTGCCGAAGGTCTTCGGCGCGGCGCTGGTGCTACTGGCCGGGGTGCTGCTGGCGCAACTGGTCAATGGCCTGGTCCGCGGCGCGGCCGAAGGCATTGGGCTGGAGTATGCGGCGGGCGTCGGACGCATTGCCCAGGGACTGGTCATCATCATCTCGATTTCGGTGGCTATCAGCCAGTTGGAGGTCAAGACCGACCTGCTCAACCACGTGATCGTGATCGGCTTGATTACCGTTGGTCTGGCCGTTGCACTGGCAATGGGCCTGGGTAGCCGCGAAATCGCCGGGCAGATTCTGGCTGGCATTTATGTACGCGAACTCTACCAAGTGGGCCAGCACGTGCGTGTTGGCGAGGTCGAAGGCCACATCGAGGCCATCGGAACAGTCAAGACCACACTGATGACCGATGAGGGTGAATGGGTGTCGCTGTCGAACCGAGAACTGCTCGAGCAGCGCGTCAGTAGCCGCTAACGGCACAAAAGCTGTTAATGTATGCCGCCGCTGAAATCCGCCTCCGGGCCTTGCGGCGACATTGACCTGACTGTCGGCCAGATCCGTTTTGAATACAGTGCACACGCCGCCCATGCGTTACGACCCCCGCGACCTCACTGACGAGGAACTGGTAGCGCGTTCGCATGAAGAATTGTTCCACGTTACCCGCGCCTATGAGGAACTCATGCGGCGCTACCAGCGGACCCTGTTCAACGTCTGTTCGCGTTATCTGGGGAACGACCGCGATGCCGACGATGTCTGTCAGGAAGTCATGCTGAAGGTGCTGTACGGCCTGAAGAATTTCGAGGGCAAGTCCAAGTTCAAGACTTGGCTGTACAGCATCACGTACAACGAATGCATCACCCAGTACCGCAAGGAGCGACGCAAGCGCCGATTGATGGATGCCTTGAGCCTGGACCCCATTGAAGAGGCGTCCGAGGACAAGGCACCGAAAGCGGAAGAAAAGGGTGGTTTGGATAAGTGGCTGGTGCATGTGAACCCGATTGATCGGGAGATTCTGGTGCTGCGCTTCGTGGCTGAACTGGAGTTCCAGGAGATCGCAGACATCATGCACATGGGCCTGAGCGCCACGAAAATGCGCTATAAGCGTGCGCTCGACAAGCTTCGTGAGAAATTTGCTGACTCAACTGAAACTTAGTCCTACGCAAATGGCTCAAACGAATCGGCAAGGTCTGCTAGACTTGCCGTCGAGTTGTCCCGCGGCTATTGGTGGGACGGCTTAACTATCACTAGATGGGGATTTAACGGATGAAATTGAAAAACACCTTGGGCTTGGCCATTGGTTCGCTCGTAGCCGCCACCTCGATTGGCGCTATGGCACAAGGCCAAGGCGCCGTCGAAACCGAGATCTTCTATAAGAAGGAGTTCTTCGACAGCCAGCGCGACTACAAAAACGACGGCAACCTGTTCGGCGGTTCGATCGGTTACTTCCTGACCGACGACGTTGAGCTGCGTCTGGGCTACGACGAAGTTCACAACGCTCGTGGCGACGACGGCAAGAACATCAAGGGCTCGAACACCGCTCTTGACGCCGTTTACCACTTCAACAACCCGTACGACGCCATCCGTCCGTACGTGTCGGCCGGTTTCTCCCACCAGTCGATCGGCCAGAGCTTCCGTGGCGGTCGTGACCACTCCACCTTCGCCAACATCGGCGCCGGTGCCAAGTGGTACATCACCGACATGTTCTACGCCCGTGCTGGCGTTGAAGCCCAGTACAACATCGACAAAGGTGACACCGAGTGGGCACCAAGCGTTGGTGTTGGCCTGAACTTCGGCGGTAGCCCGAAGCAGACCGCAGCGCCTGCACCTGCTCCGGTTGCTGAAGTCTGCACCGACAGCGACAACGACGGCGTCTGCGACAACGTCGACAAGTGCCCAGACACCCCGGCCAACGTCACCGTTGACGCCGACGGCTGCCCGGCTGCCGCTGAAAACGTCCGCGTTGAGCTGGACGTGAAGTTCGACTTCGACAAGTCGGTCGTCAAGCCTAACAGCTACGGCGACATCAAGAACCTGGCTGACTTCATGAAGCAGTACCCACAAACCACCACCGTGGTTGAAGGTCACACTGACTCCGTAGGTCCAGACGCTTACAACCAGAAGCTGTCCGAGCGTCGCGCCAATGCTGTCAAGCAAGTTCTGACCCAGCAGTACGGCATCGAATCCAACCGTGTTGACTCGGTTGGCTACGGTGAGACCCGTCCGGTTGCCGACAACGCCACCGAAGCTGGTCGCGCTATCAACCGTCGCGTTGAAGCTCAAGTAGAAGCCCAAGCCAAGTAATTGGTCTGACGCTTCCTGAAAAACCCGGCTTCGGCCGGGTTTTTCTTTGCCTGTGATTCTTGGTCCGCGCAGCGTTGCAAAGGCCTGTTGCACAGGCGACCCGGTAGCTATAATTGCCGACTCACTCATCCCCGAGTTTTGCCCGCCCATGTATACCCTGGCCCGCCAGTTGCTGTTCAAGCTCTCCCCGGAATCCTCCCATGACCTGTCTCTGGACCTGATCGGTGCAGGAGGGCGTCTTGGCCTCAACGGTGTGCTGTGCAAGCGTCCGGCATCGCTGCCGGTGACCGTCATGGGCTTGAACTTCGCCAACCCGGTGGGGTTGGCAGCAGGGCTGGACAAGAACGGCACAGCTATCGATGGTTTTGCGCAGTTGGGCTTCGGCTTCGTCGAAATCGGTACCGTAACCCCGCGTCCTCAGCCAGGTAACCCAAAGCCGCGTTTGTTCCGTCTGCCCGAAGCCACAGCCATTATCAATCGCATGGGTTTCAACAACCTGGGGGTAGATCATCTGCTATCGCGGGTGCGTGCAGCGCGCTATGAGGGTGTTTTGGGTATCAACATCGGCAAGAACTTTGACACGCCAGTCGAGCGCGCCCAGGACGACTACCTGATCTGCCTGGAGAAGGTCTACTCACACGCCAGCTACATCACCGTCAACGTCAGCTCACCCAACACCCCAGGCCTGCGCACCCTGCAGTTCGGCGACTCACTCAAGCAGCTGCTCGATGCATTGGCTGAGCGTCGTGAGCGACTGGCGGCCGAGCAGGGCAAGCGTGTGCCGTTGGCGATCAAGATCGCACCAGACATGAGCGATGAAGAAACCGCACTGGTGGCCGCTGCGCTGATCGAGTCGGGCATGGATGCGGTGATTGCCACCAACACCACGCTCAGCCGGGAAGGGGTGGAGGGGTTGCCGTTCGGGGGGGAGGCCGGAGGGTTGTCCGGTGCACCCGTGCTGGAAAAGAGCACACATATCGTCAAGGTGCTGGCTGGCGAATTGGGCGGCAAGTTGCCAATCATTGCTGCGGGTGGCATCACCGAGGGCCGTCATGCAGCGCAGAAAATAGCCGCTGGAGCCAGCTTGGTGCAGATCTATTCGGGCTTCATCTATAAAGGCCCTGCGCTGATTCGCGAGGCGGTCGATGCCATTGCGGCAATGCCCCGCTAAGCGCCTTTCCATGAAAGATGGGCCCCGTGAAGGGGCCCTTGGGCACTAGCCCGTCGTCCGAGTGGGACGTTCATGGTGAATCGAATTCAGTAACCTCGTTCAGCCAACGGCGTGATTTTCGTTGAGTCTGTGGATACCAGCAGTGCCGGTCATGCCGTCCCAGTTGTCGCCGCGACCCTCACGCCAGCCGTTGATCCAGGCCTGGCGAACCGAAGGCAGGCTGAAGGGGCAAAGTTCGCGGGATTTTCCGGTGACTCCATACTGGTAGCCACGTGAATATGCTCTTTCCAACGGATCACGCTTAAGTCTTCTCATAGGGTGTTGCCCTCACTTGTTGACTGTAATGTCCCGTCGGCCTCTCTGAGGCCGGGCAGAGTCTTTCTGCCGGTTTGCGCTCGCTGCCGGCGTGGCGAGCTGGAAGTGTCACCCCGTTGCAAGGCGACCTGTGGTCAGTTCTAACCAATGCGAGTCACACTGTGAATGATCGATTTGTCATAAGGACGTAACCTTTCAGCCGATGAAAGGATAAGTAAGTAAATGCGACTCAACCTTGTTTCAGGAAAGACCCGCATTGGTCGGGGTTTGCCAGGGGTTGAAATCATTTGGCCATTGGCGCCAGCGATCTGACGTAATATTCAGCAATGCGACGAAGGGTCACGCGTGGCCTGAGTCCTACGAAATTTTCATACTGCCCGACGATCAAATTTCCTCTCGCGCTTTGGCGGATGGGAACGAACGGGCGGCCCGGCGTCTCGTTATCGAGGCGCCACCTGGATATCTGATGAAAAGGTATTCGGGCAAACAGAGGCAATGACGATGCGTCGTCTTGCCAGCACACAGCCAGAGGCACTGCACTGCACATGTCGGACTCAATCGAACTCTATCTCACCTGTCCCAAAGGCCTGGAAGGCCTGCTAGCCGAAGAAGCCCGCGGGCTGGGCCTGGCCGAGGTGCGGGAGCACACCTCGGCGATCCGGGGCGCGGCCGATATGGAAACTGCCTATCGTCTATGTCTTTGGTCGCGCCTGGCCAACCGGGTGCTCTTGGTGGTCAAGCGCTTCGCCATGAAGAACGCTGACGATCTGTACGATGGTGTCAATGCCGTTGACTGGCAGGAGCATCTGGCCGCTGACGGCACACTGGCCGTCGAGTTCAGCGGCCACGGCTCCGGCATCGACAACACCCACTTCGGCGCACTCAAGGTCAAGGACGCCATCGTCGACAAACTGCGCAACCGCGACGGGCAGCGTCCTTCGGTGGACAAGATCGACCCGGATCTGCGGGTGCACCTGCGCCTGGATCGCGGCGAGGCCATCCTTTCGATCGACCTTTCCGGTCACAGCCTGCACCAGCGTGGCTATCGCTTGCAGCAAGGCGCAGCGCCGCTCAAGGAGAACCTGGCGGCGGCCGTGCTGATCCGCGCCGGCTGGCCACGTATTGCCGCTGAGGGTGGTGCGCTGGCCGACCCCATGTGCGGTGTCGGTACCTTCCTGGTCGAGGCGGCGATGATCGCCGCCGACATCGCGCCGAACCTCAAGCGTGAGCGCTGGGGTTTCAGCGCCTGGCAGAGCCATGTACCGGCACTGTGGCGCAAAGTGCATGACGAGGCCCAGGCCCGCGCCGAGGCCGGGCTCGGCAAGCCACCGCTGTGGATTCGCGGCTATGAAGCCGATCCGCGGCTTATTCAGCCTGGGCGCAACAACGTCGAGCGAGCCGGACTGGGCGACTGGGTGAAGATCTATCAGGGTGAGGTGGCCAGCTTCGAGCCTCGGCCGGATCAGAACCAGAAAGGCCTGGTGATCAGTAACCCGCCGTATGGCGAGCGCCTGGGCGACGAAGCGAGCCTGCTGTATCTCTATCAGAATCTGGGTGAGCGCCTGCGCCAGGCCTGTCTGGGCTGGGAGGCTGCCGTATTCACCGGCGCGCCTGAGCTGGGCAAGCGCATGGGTATTCGCAGCCACAAGCAATACGCATTCTGGAACGGCGCGCTGCCGTGCAAGCTGCTGCTGTTCAGGGTCCAGCCCGACCAGTTCGTCACCTCCGAGCGCCGCCCGGCCGAACAATCGGGCGACGCCGCGCGCACCTCGCCAGCGCTGAGCTCCGAAACGGCGCGTCTGTCCGAAGGCGCGCAGATGTTCGCCAATCGCCTGCAGAAGAATCTCAAGCAACTGGGCAAGTGGGCCCGGCGCGAGCAAGTCGACTGCTACCGTCTGTACGATGCCGACATGCCTGAGTACGCGCTGGCGGTCGACCTGTATCAAGACTGGGTGCATGTGCAGGAATATGCAGCGCCACGTTCGGTCGATCCGGAAAAAGCCCAGGGCCGTCTGCTCGACGCGTTGGCAGCGATTCCCCAGGCGTTGGGCATCGATCCGCAGCGGGTCGTACTCAAGCGCCGCGAGCGCCAGGGCGGGACCCGTCAGTACGAGCGCCAGGCGACGGAGGGGCGCTTCCAGGAGGTTAATGAGGGCGGCGTGAAGTTGCTGGTCAACCTCACCGACTACCTCGATACAGGCCTGTTTCTCGATCACCGGCCCATTCGTCTGCGCATTCAGCGTGAGGCAGCCGGCAAGCGCTTCCTCAACCTGTTTTGCTACACCGCGACCGCGACCGTGCATGCGGCCAAGGGCGGCGCGCGCAGCACCACCAGCGTCGACCTGTCGAAGACCTATCTGGATTGGGCGCGGCGCAACCTTTCGCTCAATGGCTTTTCCGAGCGCAACCGTCTGGAGCAGAGCGATGTCATGGCCTGGCTGGAAAGTGCGCAGGACAGCTACGACCTGATCTTCATCGACCCACCGACTTTCTCCAACTCCAAGCGTATGGAAGGGGTGTTCGACGTGCAGCGCGACCATGTGCGCCTGCTAGACTTGGCAATGGCCCGGCTGGCGCCGGGTGGTGTGCTGTACTTCTCCAACAACTTCCGCAAGTTCCAGCTCGACGAGCACCTGCTGGAGCGTTATGCGGTGGAGGAAATCAGCACCCAGACCCTGGATCCTGACTTCGCTCGCAACAACCGCATCCACCGGGCCTGGCGCCTGCAGTTGCGCTGAAGCGCCACGGGGCGGGGTGCCGACCTGTTCGGCGCACCGCCCCGTCTGCGTTTCTCGCCTGACGTCGGCCCTTCCCTAGGGCTGGCGGTACAGGTCCAGCAGCACCTGGTCCAGTACCTGCGAGGCGCCCCACGGTTTAGGGTCGTTGAGGATGGCCGAGACGGCCCAGGTGTGGCCATTGCTGTCGCGGCTGAAACCGGCGATGGCACGAACCGTATTCAGCGTACCGGTCTTGATGTGGCCTTCCCCGGTCATGGCGGTGCGTTTCAGGCGTTTACGCATGGTGCCGTCCATACCCACCAGCGGCATGGAGCTGATGAATTCGGCGGCGTAGGGGCTTTTCCAGGCTGCTTGCAGCATCGCCGCCATCTCGCGGGTGCTGACCCGCTCGGCGCGCGACAAGCCGGAGCCATTTTCCATCACCAAATGCGGCGCCGTGATACCTTTCTTGGCCAGCCATTGGCGCACCACGCGCTGCGCGGCGCGGGCGTCGTCACCGTCGGCATCGGTGCGGAACTGTGCGCCGAGGCTGAGGAACAACTGCTGGGCCATGGTGTTGTTGCTGTACTTGTTGATGTCACGGATCACTTCGACCAGGTCTGGCGAGAAGGCCCTGGCCAGCAGACGAGCACTCTTGGGAACGTTTTCTATGCGATCGCGGCCCTGGATGCTGCCGCCCAGCTCGTTCCAGATGGCGCGCACCGCACCGGCGGCGTAGGCGGGGTGGTCGAGCAGAGCGAGGTAAGTCTGTGAGTTGCAGCCGTCGCCGAGTTGGCCGCTGACCGTGACACTGACACCGTCTGGCTGCACCACCGGGTTGTAGCGCACATCGCCGGTGCACTGCTTGGACGCCACCGGCTTGACCTGATTGTCGATGCGGATGCTGGCGATCGGTGGCTCGACCGACACCACGACCTTGCCACCGTCGTTGCGTGCCACGAAGCGCAGGGCCTTGAGGTTGACCAGCAGCGAGTCGGGTTTGACCAGGAACGGCTTGTTCACATCGCCGCCGTCATCGTCGAAATGTGGCAGGTTGGGCTGGACGAAGTGGCTGCGGTCGAGTACCAGGTCGCCGGTGACGGTGCGCACGCCATTGGCACGCAGGTCGCGCATCAGCAGCCAGAGTTTTTCCATGTTCAGCTTGGGATCGCCGCCACCTTTAAGGTACAGGTTGCCGTTGAGCACGCCGTTGCTCAACGTGCCATCGGTATAGAACTCGGTCTTCCACTGGAAGGTGGGGCCGAGCAATTCCAGGGCTGCGTAGGTGGTCACCAGCTTCATGGTCGAGGCCGGATTCACCGAAACGTCGGCATTGAAGATGGTCGGGTTACCGGGGCCGTCGAGGGGGAGCATCACCAGCGACAAGGCGTTGTCCTGCAGCTTGTTGGCCTTGAGGGCCTGCTGCACCTTGGGCGGCAGGGTGGTGTTGACAGCGGCGGCCGAGACGGGAAGGGCGATGGGGAGCAGCAGGCCGGCCAGAAACAGTGGGCGAAGCGTCTTGATCATAGGTGACCCTGCGGACGAGGGAAAAGAAAACGGGGCTGTAAAAGATGATGGCCCCTTGACGAAATCAAGACGGCATTATGCCCCAAGCGTACAGTTTGTGGGCATGTTCAAGACAAAAGCGCCTTTGCGTGACGGAAACTGGTAAAGTGCCGCGCGTAATTACTCAAGAGGATTGTTTCAATGGCTACCAACCGTTCCCGTCGTCTGCGCAAGAAGCTGTGCGTGGATGAATTCCAGGAGCTGGGTTTCGAACTGAACCTGGATTTCAAGGAAGACCTGTCCGACGAAGCCATCGACGCTTTCCTCGACGCCTTCCTGGCAGAGGCCATGGATGCCAATGGTCTGGACTATGTCGGCGGCGATGATTTCGGTCTGGTCTGCCTGGCCAAGCGTGGCTCGGTCAGCGAAGAGCAGCGCGCCACCGTCGAATCCTGGCTCAAAGGTCGCAGCGAACTGACCAAAATCGAAGTCAGTCCGCTGCTGGACGCTTGGTATCCTGACAAGCCGATCAACTCGGCGTCCTGATCCCGCGCCCCTTCAAGGAGTCCTGATCGGCCGCTCACGCTGGCCGGACAGGGCTCTCTGCACCCGTCGCAGGTGGCGCGCCAACGCCTGGCGACGCAGTTTCAGCTGGGACAGCGACACGCCTTTCTCCTCCAGCGCCTCGCAACTGTTCATCAACGCCCTCGCGTCCAGCATGCGTGCGACGCCCAGTATCTTGTGCGCCTGATCGATGATGGCCTGCTGTTCGTGTTCCGCATCCAGGGACATCAGCAGTGTCAGGTCGTCTGCCAGGCTCATCTGCAGGGTGGTGAGCATTCGCACGCGATCTTCGCTGCGATGGCCAATCAGCTTGTCGAGTCCGATCAGGTCGAATGGCGTCCGGGCAGAACGTTCGCGCATGGGCTGCACGGTGCAAAGATGCCTGCTCAGTGTATGCAGGCTGATAGGCTTGAGTAGGCAGTCATCCATGCCAGCATCCAGACAACGCTGGCGCACCTCAGGCTGGGCATTGGCGGTGTAGCCCAGGATGGTGCAGGGCGACAGGCCCTGGCGGTGTTCTTCGCTGCGAACGGCCTCGGCCAGTTGGTAGCCATTCATGCGTGGCATGTTGCAGTCGAGTATCAGCACGTCGAAGTGACCCGTGCGCCACTTCTCCAGACCTTCCCGGCCGTCGCGGGCGCTTTCAGGTTGAAGTCCCAGGAAGGCCAACTGTTGGGCCATGAGCAACAGGTTGGCGGGGTGGTCGTCGATCACCAGTACGCGCAGGTCTAAGTTCGGCGTGTAGAGGCGCGGCTCCTGCTCGATGCTGACCGGAAACGGCTCGATACACTGCAAGGGCATCATCAGTCGTACCTGTGTGCCGACGCCCTGCAAGCTCTTGATCGCCAGATGCCCTCCCATCATGTCGCACAGCGTTCGGCAGATCGCCAGGCCCAGGCCAGTACCGGTACGGGCGTTTTCGCTTTGCGGGTTGATCTGAACGAAGGGGTTGAACAGCCGTCGTAGGTCATCGTCATGGATGCCGATGCCACTGTCGCGCACCTCGAGTTCGAGCCGGGGGCGTTCACCACTTTGCACCGAGGCTTTGATCCGTACATGGCCTTCATGGGTGAATTTGATGGCGTTGCTCACCAGATTGGACAGGATCTGCTTGAAACGCAGCGGGTCGAGCAAGGCGTGGCAGCGAGCGGACGGCTCGATGCACACTTCCAGCATCAAACCTTTTTCCCGCGCCTGTCCTTCGAACACGCGTCTGACCGACTCGATCAGCGCTGCCAGCTCCACAGGCTCCGGCGCGAGGGACACATGGCCGGACTCAATACGGACGATATCGAGGATGTCGCCGATCAAGCCAAGCAGATCCTTGGCTGAGTGGTAGGCGACTTCGATCGAGGATTTGTCCAGTTGGCCATGATCGGCGCGTTTGACCGCCAGTTCCAACATGCCAATCACAGCGTTCATCGGCGTGCGTATTTCGTGGCTGATGGTAGCCAGGAACGTGCTTTTGGCTCGGTTGGCATCGTCCGCCTGCTGCTTGGCCAGGCGCAGGTCCTGGATCAGTTCGCGGCGCTCGCTGATGTCGATCCAGCCGCCAATGATGCCTTGGACCTCACCGAGCGAGTCGCGATAGGGCAGGATCCAGTGGTAGATGGTCAGCTCGCGATCCTTCAGGCGCAGCGGACGGTCGATGATCAGCGGCGTGCCTGCCGCCATCACCTGCAGGTAATCGGCGTGAATCTGTCGGGTGTAGTCGCAGTTGCTGAACAGGCTTTCCTGCAGGCGCTTGCCCATGACCTCTTCGGCGCTGGCATCCACCGCTTCCAGGTAGCTGTCGTTGCAGCTTTGCAGACGTCCTTCGCGGTCGCGTACATACATCGGGTGGGGCGTGCCGTTGAGTAGTGCGCGCATGAATTCGAGCTGATCGTTCAAGGCCCGTTCGGCCTGGCGGCGTTGTCCGATCTGGTGTCTCAGGTAGGCATTCCATGCCAGTGCCATGAGTAGCAGGATGCCGATGCCGAGCACCACTTGGATCACCAGTCGTTGATACTCGCGCCACTGGCCGCCGTCGTGCAGGGCGTAGCCGCGCCAGCGGCTGTTGATGACGCCGAGCTCTTCCGGAGTGATGCTCAGCAGCGCCTTGTCCAGAATAGAGGCCAGAACGGCCTGCTCCTTGGCACTGGCCATGGAAAATGAAGCCGGCTCGCTACCGAAGCTGGCACGGATCACCAGGTTGCTGTTGGCGGCAATGGCATGGTTGGCATCGAGCAGGGTGGTAATGGTCGCATCCACCGCCCCGCTGCTCAGCAGGGCCAGTGAGTAGAAGGTACTCTCGGTTTCGATGCGGCGTATCTGCGCGTGACGCGCGGCCAGAATGGCAGCCGCCGGGGTGTGGCGAGTCACTGCCACACGGCGGCCCTTCAACTGATCGAGCGAGGCGAATGGCCTACCGCTGCGAGTGACGATGACGTACGGACTTTCCAAGTAAGCGCGGCTGGTCTTGAGCCCCGTGCCGTCGGCGCCGCCGAGGGTGATCGCGGCGATCAGGTCGGCGTTGCCTGCCTGGACCTGTTCGATCATTTCACCAATGCCGCTGGCGCGCTGGATCTTGAACTTCAGCCCCGTGCGCAGACGAATCAGCTCAAGTAGATCGGCGGTGATACCGCGAAAATGGCCGCTGCTGTCGAAGAACGACAGTGGCGCAGAGGTATCGGTCACCACGACTCTCATGCTGGGGTGCTCTGCCAGCCAGTGTTCTTCACGCGGGGTCAGTTGTAGTCGTCGGTCGGTCAGCAGCAGGTCGCTGCCTGCGCTCCAGCGCTTGAAAATCGAGCTGGTTACGTTGGCAGGTTGGGTGTCCAGGATGACGTTGATCAGGCTCATCAGCACGTTGTCTTCGCGGCGCAGGGCGAAGCTGAAGCCGGTGGCTTCATGCTTGCCGAAATTAGCCATGCGCAGGCTCGGCAGATGGCCGCGGTTGAGCTGGAAGTGGGTCGAGATGGTATCGCCGAGAAACACGTCAGCTTGACCGAACGCTACGGCGTTGAGTGCTTCAGTGGTGGAGGCGAACGTCTGCAGCCTGGCCTGCGGGTAGAGTGCGCGCACTTCCTTCAAAGGTAGATAGTGGTAAAGCATGCTCAGCCGCAGGCCCGCCAGCCCCGTGTCCAGCGGGCGCGTGTCGTCTTCTCGGGTCACCAGCACGGGTTGGTCGACTGCGTAGGGGCGTGACAGCGCGATGTCGGCGACTGCGGCCTCATAGCCATTGGCGCTGCCGAACATGTCGATTCGCCCGGACTTCAAGGCCTGTACGGCCTCCTGGCGGCTGGTAAAGCGCAGCACCTGCACCGATACGCCCAGAGCGCGTCCGATCAGGGAAGCATACTCGGCGGTAATGCCCTGATATTCGCTGTTGCTGGCCACGTCGAAGGGCGGGTTGTCCGGCGCAGAGGTTCCCAGAAGCAAATGCTTGCGGCCCCGCAGCCATTGGCGCTGCGCCGGGGAAAACGACGGTTTGACGGCTTCGGCGCTCGAACGCGCGAGCAGGTTCAAAGGCTTGGGGGCGCTTGGCTGCGCATGGGCTTGAACCCCCAGGCCCATCAGGATCAGCAGCAGACAGGTGAAGTACCTTGGCATGACGTGCCTCACCTCACACCAACGCGTTGCGCTTGGCCGCTTCTATCAACTCGACCAGTGTTGAAACCTGCAGTTTCTGCATCAGACGTTTCTTGTAGGTGCTGACCGTTTTGTTGCTGGGAAACATGCCTTTGGCGATGTCCTTGTTGCTACGCCCCATGGCAAACAGCTGAAGGACCATCAACTCTCTGTCGTTGATCTGTCGGAACATTTCCAATTCCTGAGCGGATGACTCAGTTCCGTTTTTTATTGCCTGACTGGGGAAGTAGTTGTATCCGCAGAGCACGGCCTTGACGGCACTGAGCAGCTCGCTCAGATCTTCCTGTTTGCACACGAAGCCAGCGGCGCCTGAATGCATGCACCGGATGGCGAACAAGGCTGGCGATTGTGCGGTGAGCACTAGCACTTTAGGTGGAAGTCCGATGGCCTGGAAACGCGACAGTACCTCCAAGCCGTCGAGACGGGGGATGCTGATGTCCAGGATAACCAGGTCCGGCAGGGTTTCACGGATCATCTGCATGGCATCGACGCCATTGTCGGATTCGCCGATGACCGTGTAATCCTGGTTTTCCAGCAACAGGCGTATGGCCAAACGAATGACAGGGTGGTCATCAACGATGAAGATCGTGCTCATATCAACTTCCCGGGCGATGAGTGGCAAAGGCGAGCGAGACCTTATCGCAGTTGACAGACATCGGGCGTATGAGCGTGCAGTACAGTGTAACTATGGGAAAAAACCTACAGCGATGTACTACAGTTGTTTCGAATATTTACAACTCACGGGTAGAAATCGGTAGGCAGCCTGCATCCGTCACTATTTGTTTGTAGTCGTTTAGACGGGGGATGCTTGTGTAGGAACTTGCCTTCAACAGGCGCGAGGCCTTCACCTCGCGCCTATCGAGATCAGTGGGGGATGGACCGTCCGGTCATTTCGCCAGCCATTTCACTGGCGTAGCTGTCGGTCATGCCGGCGATGAAGTCGATCATCCGCAAGAACGCATTGTGCAGCGAGCCGTGCGGATCCGGTGCGTGATTACCGATCAGGTCCAGTACGCGTCGGCTCTTGAACGATGGCGTACGACCGCCGTGTTGTTCCAGTGCGGCGCCGCAGAAGGCGTTCAGCAGGATTTCCAGCGTGGTGTAGGCACCGATCTCGTGAAGGGTCTTGCGCTTGTCCTGGAAAATTTTCTTGCGGGCGATTTCCTTGGCCTGGAGCACGCAGTGTTTGGCCGGACCATGCATGTGCTCGACCAGATCGCCACTGAGCACGCCGGCGAGCAGGGCCGGTTGCTGTTCGACGAATGCCTGGGCTGCGGCATTGGTCAGATGTTCGATGGCCTTGCCGCGCAGGATGGCCAGCTTGCGCCGTCGTGAATCGTCGGGTCCCAACTGGCGATAAGTGTCCGGTAGGTCGTCACCCACCAGGTCCAGCAGCAGCGCCTCCACTTCCGCGTATTGCAGCAGCTCCATCTCCACGCCGTCTTCCAGATCGATCAGGGCATAGCAGATGTCGTCCGCCGCCTCCATCAGATACACCAAGGGATGACGCGCCCAGCGCTGCTCTTCCAATTGCGGCAGGCCGAGTTTCTGAGTGATCTGCTGCAGGAGCGGCAGTTCGCTCTGGTAGCAACCGAACTTGTGTTTCTTGTACCCGAGCGCATCGGCGTGTCGAGCGCTCCAGGGGTACTTCAGGTAGGTGCCTAGGGTGGCATAGGTAAGCCGGGTGCCGCCGTCGAACTGATGGTATTCCAGTTGCGTGAGTACGCGAAAACCTTGGGCGTTGCCTTCGAAATTGAGAAAGTCGGCGCGCTGATCGTCGTTCATGTCATCCAGCCAGCCGCGCCCGGCAGCTTGCTGGAACCAGTGGCGGATCGCATCTTCACCGGAGTGGCCGAAGGGCGGATTGCCAATGTCGTGGGCCAGGCAGGCCGACTGCACGATCATGCCCAGGTCGCTGGGATCGCACCATTCGGGCAATGCCTCGCGCAGGGTCTGGCCGACCCGCATCGCGAGCGAGCGGCCGACGCAACTGACTTCCAGTGAGTGGGTCAGGCGGGTATGGATATGGTCGTTGCTGGACACCGGATGAACCTGAGTCTTGCGGCCCAGGCGGCGGAAGGCGCCGGAGAAGATGATGCGGTCGTGATCTTTGTGAAACGGGCTACGCCCGAGTTCCTCGGGGCTGTACAGGGCCTTGCCGAGGCGTTCGCGGTTGAGCAGGGTGTGCCAGTCCAAGGCGTGATCTCCGTCAGGGGGTGGCCATAGCTTCCCGATTAGCAGGCGCCCGCGCAAGCGTCGGGCGCCGGGCTTCAGCCGCGACGACCGTTCTTCAGGTAGAGGCGCACCAGCGGCGCCAGGCTGCCGCCCAGACGCAGCAGGCGTGCCAGCGTGCCGTTGCGCACGCCTTTACCGGTCAGAAAGCCCATTGCGACGACGGCGCCAATGCCCCAGAGCGGCGCGTGCTTGATGCCGAGTCCGTCCTGAACCGAAGCGCCCATGCCACGCAGGCGTCGGACCGGTTCGAGCAGTTGCCCGGATTCGTGGCGAATTTCCTGGCGATGCATTTCCATGCGCAGACGCAGCAAGGCCTTGCGCAGTTCGCGCGGGTTACGGCTGGTGGGCAGTTCAGGCAGGCTCATGGCAACAGGCGCTCCCGGTCCTTGGCAAGTTCTTCGAGGGTGCTGTGGAACGGTGAAGACTCATCGAATACTGCCGCTTTCAGACGCACGCCACAGAACACTGCGGCAAGGCCGTAGAACACGCAGAGGCCGATGATACCGGCCAGCCGATAGCTGTCCCACAGCAGCACGAGCAACAGCCCCGAGAGTGCGGTCAGCAACAGCAGTGCGAACACCAGTGCCAGGCCCGCGAACAGCAGCAGACGCAGCGTACGACCCTTTTGCTCCTGCAACTCGATGCCGAACAGTTCGATATGACTGTGCAGCAGGCCCAGTATGGCCGCGCCGAGGCGTCTGCCGGTGGCGCCGGTGCCGATGGCGTCGTTGTCCATGCGTCCTCCTCAGCGGCGGCTGGCAAGCAGGCCGATCAGCAGGCCGACACCCGCTGCGATGCCGATGGCCTGCCAAGGATTTTCCTGCACGTATTCTTCGGCAGTCCCCAGAGCGGCCTGGCCGCGCTCGCGCACCGATTCCTGGGTTTCCTGCAAGCTGTCACGGGCCTGCTGCAGGCGTTCGTGGATCTGGCCGCGCAGTTCGTCAGCCTGATCGCCGGCCAGGTTAGCGGTGTCGGCGAGCAGTTTCTCGGTGTCGCGCACCAGTGCTTGGAAGTCAGCCATCAAGATGTCTTGTGCAGTCTTTGCCGATTTGCTGGCCATGGGCCTCTCCCTGTTGATGTCTGTGGGTCTTTCGAGTGATGAGTGTGGCCGAAGGTTCAGCCGCTGTCGTCGCTGCGCCCCTTTGCGCGCAGCGCCAATGGGTTGGCACCCGCACAGGCGAGGACTGCTGGGCAGATGCAGCGCGCGACCAACGGGCCTAGAATAGCTTTCTTTTCACCACGCTCGGGAACTGACCATGCTGCCTGAATGCCAATTGCTCGGCACCTTGGGGTGCCATCTGTGCGAAGTGGCCGAAGCGGTGCTCATGCCGTTCGTCGAGCACGGGCTGCTGGTGGAGTTGGTGGACATCGCCGATGACCCAGCGCTGTTCGAGCAATACGGGCTGGTCATTCCGTTGTTGCGGCGTTGTGACAGCGGTGCCGAATTGCTCTGGCCGTTCGAAGCTGAGCAGGTCGTCGCGTTTCTACGCTGACCGCCTTTGTGGTCGCCCGCGAGTGCCGTCCATCGGAGAAGGCGAGGGCGGCCTTGGGTGAATTGACGGGACGGTGCAGGGTTCGTATGCTGTATAAAGATACAGTATCCGGGATAAGGTCATGCATAACGTCGAGCAACTGAAGTACAGCGTCAATCGCATGTCTCCCGACACCGTCTGCGATGCCGTGCTCGAACTGCGCATGGAAGGCGTGGTCACCGACGATCGCACGCCGTTCGGCAAGGTGCATTTCAACACCTGTTTCGCTGAAATCGAGGCGCTTTTTCAGCGCGCTGGTTTCCACCGGCCGTTGGATGTGGTGGGCTACGAAGGCATGGTTTATGCCCTCTACGACGCCGGGCGCTGGGAAGCCGTGCAGGTGTTGCGTTGGCTCAAGTCGCGTTGCGAACTGGCCCACGAAGCTGGTTGATCATGTGGCCATTGGCGATAATGCCTGCCCCCTGACTGCCGAGCACGCCATGTCCACCCCGTTCGACCCTGCACGTCAGCAAGCCAGCACGGTTTGCCTTCCTCCTGGGCATTGGGCCACCGTGCTCGACTGTCTCTGCGATCACTTCAAGGCGATCGCCCGCGAGCAGTGGCTCGATCGCTTCGCCCGTGGCCGTGTACTCGATGCCAACGGTCAGCCTGTCGCTGCCGATCTGCCTTACCGCCGTGGCTTGCGCCTGCATTACTTTCGTGAAGTGCCTAACGAGCGCCCCATCCCGTTTCAGGAAACCCTCCTGCATTGCGACGAGCATCTGGTGGTGGCCGACAAGCCGCATTTCCTGCCAGTCACGCCCAGCGGCGAGTATGTCGAGCAGACCTTGCTGCGTCGCCTGATCCGCCGTCTGGACAATCCGCACCTGGTGCCCTTGCACCGTATCGATCGACACACGGCAGGGCTGGTGCTGTTTTCGGCCAACCCGCAGTCGCGCACCGCGTATCAGCAGTTGTTCCCACAGCGCCGCATCGAGAAGCGCTATCAGGCCATCGCCGCCCCTCTGCCGCAGCGCAGCTTTCCCTTGGTGCATCGCAGCCGTCTCGAGCATGGTCAGCCGTTTTTTCGCATGCAGGAAGTGCCGGGTGTGGCGAATAGCGAGACCCTGGCCGAGGTGTTGAAGCGTGACGCAGAGCGTTGGCTGTATGGCTTGTCGCCGGTCACCGGCAAGACCCACCAACTGCGGGTGCATATGGCCGCGTTGGGTGCGGCGATCTGTAACGATCCGTTCTATCCCGATCTGCAGCCGGACGCCGACGACTACCAGCGACCCTTGCAGTTGCTGGCCCACAGCCTTCGCTTCGAAGACCCGCTGACCGGAGAGACGCGCGAGTTCGAGAGTCGCCTGACCCTGGCCTGGTGATCAGGCATGGGCTAGGGCGACCAGCTCGCCCTGGCCCATGGCCGGTTCAGCGGTTGAAGCGCTCCACCAGCGAGTACTGGGTACCTGCCGTGCTGGTCAGTTCCTCGCTGAGCGATGCCGAATGCTGGGCCTGTTCGGCGGTCTGGTCGGCCAGGTCGGCGATGGTGCTGATGTTGCGACTGATCTCCTCGGCCACCGCCGATTGCTCTTCGGTGGCCGCCGCGATCTGGGTCGCCATATCGGTGATATTGGCCACCGCCTCGCTGATGCCCACCAGCGCCTGATCGGCCTGCAGCACGCGTTCGACCCCTTCTTCGGCCTGGCGATGGCCGGTCTCCATGGTCTGCACCGCATTGCTGGCGGTTTGTTGCAGCTTGGCGATCAAGCCATGGATCTGCCCGGTGGATTCGGCGGTACGCTGCGCCAACTGACGGACCTCGTCAGCCACCACGGCGAAGCCGCGACCCATTTCTCCTGCCCGCGCCGCTTCGATGGCCGCGTTGAGTGCCAGCAGGTTGGTCTGGTCGGCGATACCTTTGATCACGTCCACCACGCCGCCGATTTCGTCACTGTCCTTGGCCAGTTGGGTAACGGTCTGACCTGTTTCGCCGACGGCTACCGACAGGCGCTGGATGGCGTCGCGGGTTTCTCCGGCGATCTGCCGACCTTCGCTGGTCAGGCGGTTGGCTTGCTGGGTAGCGTCGGCCGCACGTTGCACGTGGGTCGCCACTTCCTGGGTGGTGGCCGCCATCTGGTTGACGGCAGCCGCGACCTGCTCGGTCTCTACCCGCTGGCGCTCCAGGCCCGACGAGCTCTTGTGCGCCAGTTCATCGGACTGTCGGGCCTGCTCGCTGAGGTGCTCGGCGCTGTCCTGAAGGCGGGTCAGGCACGTCTTCAGGCGCGATTCCTGACTGAGCATGGCCATTTCCAAACGTGCCTGAACGCCGCGGCTATCGGTATACATTTGGGCGATCAGCGGATCGGAGGTGGTCTGCTCGGCCAAGCGCAACAGGCGCTTGAGGCCTCGTTGCTGCCAGCTCAGTCCGAGCAGGCCCAATGGCACGGAAACCGCCGCAGCCAGTGCGAAGCCCCAGGAATGGCCGAACCAGTTGCCGATCAGGAAGCCGATCTGGCTGATGAGGATGAATGGCACCCAGTCCTGCAGCACCGGCAGCCATTTGTCGCGGCGCGGTATCGCCGTCTTGCCTTGGTTGATGCGCTGATACAGCGCCTCGGCCCTGCGGATCTGTTCGGCACTGGGCTTGACCCGCACCGACTCGAAACCGACCACCTGGTCGTTGTCGAAGATCGGCGTAACGTAGGCGTTGACCCAATAATGGTCGCCGGACTTGCAGCGGTTCTTAACGATTCCCATCCAGGGCTGCCCTTGCTTGAGGGTCTGCCACATATGGGCGAAGACTGCTGCTGGGACATCCGGGTGGCGCACCAGATTGTGCGGCGCGCCCATCAATTCCTCGCGCGAAAAACCACTGATCTCGATGAAAGCATCGTTACAGTAGGTAATCACGCCCTTGGCGTTGGTGGTGGAAATCAACCGCTGCTGAGCAGGGAAAGTCCGTTCTCTCTGTGTAATCGGCTGGTTGTTGCGCATGGGTTGCTCGATCCGCGTGGCTTTCCCCAAGTATCGGCACGTCAGGGAATTTATTGAGCCGATATTTGTCCCGCTTGATCCAGAGCAAAGAGCCAGCGTCCGCTATCGGTTACGGGAGGCGGATTTTAGCGGGAATTAGCGGCATGATTACATTTTTTAGGCGGTTTTGTGACGGATTGGTCACAGGTGTCATTGGCTGACTTGTAGGATGATCTGTGCAGAAGCGGCGTTTGTAACCGGCCGCCTCTGCACAGTGTGTTCACCCGATCTGACTCAACCTGCGATCAGTTGACGCAGCACGTAGTGCAGGATGCCGCCGGACTTGAAGTACTCCACTTCGTTGAGGGTGTCGATGCGGCATAGCACTTCGATGTCCCGCTGCTGACCGTCCTCAGCGGTGATACGCAGGGGCAGACTCATGCCGGGGCGAATCTGCGTACCCTCCAGGCCCATCACATCAATTCGCTCCTTGCCGGTAAGACCCAGGCGCTTGCGATCCTCGCCGACCTTGAATTGCAACGGCAGTACGCCCATGCCTACCAGGTTGGAGCGGTGGATGCGCTCGAAGCTCTCGGCCAGCACGGCCTTGACCCCCAGCAGATTGGTGCCCTTGGCCGCCCAGTCACGGCTGGACCCTGTGCCGTACTCCTGACCGGCGATCACCACCAGAGGTGTGCCTTCCTGCTGATAGCGCATGGCCGCATCGTAGATCGACAGTTTCTCGCCGCTGGGCACGTACAGGGTGTTGCCGCCTTCTTCGCCGCCGAGCATCTCGTTGCGGATACGGATGTTGGCGAACGTACCGCGCATCATCACTTCGTGGTTACCCCGGCGAGAGCCGTAGGAATTGAAGTCGCGTGGTTCGACACCTTTGCTGCGCAGGTAGCGACCGGCGGGGCTGTCGGTCTTGATGTTGCCAGCGGGTGAGATGTGGTCGGTGGTCACCGAATCGCCAAGCAACGCCAGGATTCTTGCGCCGCGGATGTCGGTAATTTCCGGCAGAGGTCCGGCAATGTCCTCGAAGAAGGGTGGGTGCTGAATGTAGGTGGAATCGTCCTGCCACACGTAGGTCGCAGCCTGTGGCACTTCGATGGCCTGCCACTGGGCATCGCCGGCGAAGACCTCGGCGTATTCCTTGTGGAACATCGCGGTATCCACCTTGGCCACGGCGTCGGCAATTTCCCGTTGGCTCGGCCAGATGTCCTGCAGGTATACCGGTTTGCCATCTTTGCCCGTGCCCAGTGCATCGCGGGTCAGATCGATGCGCACGCTGCCGGCCAGGGCATAGGCCACCACCAATGGGGGCGAGGCCAGCCAGTTGGTCTTGACCAGTGGATGCACGCGGCCCTCGAAGTTGCGGTTGCCCGAGAGCACCGAAGCGACGGTGAGGTCGGCGCGGGTGATGGCTTTTTCGATGGCCTCGTCCAGTGGCCCGGAGTTGCCGATGCAGGTGGTGCAGCCATAGCCCACCAGGTCGAAGCCCAGTTCGTCCAAGTACTGCGTCAGGCCTGCGGCCTGGAAGTAGTCGGTCACCACCTTCGACCCTGGAGCCAATGAGCTCTTGACCCAAGGTTTGCGCGTCAGACCCTTCTCAACGGCTTTCTTGGCCACCAGCCCGGCAGCCATCATCACGCTGGGGTTGGACGTGTTGGTGCAAGAGGTGATGGCGGCGATCACCACCGCGCCGTCACGCAGCGTGTGGGTTTGGCCGTCGTGCGTGTAGGCGATCTCGCCGGCCTGGTCGGCATTGCCGACCGCCACGCCGCCGCCGCCCTCGCTTTCCAGCCGACCAACCTCCTTGGCCGGCGGCTTGGGCTGCAATTCGACGAAGCCGTCGAACGCCTGGCTGACATCGGGCAGCGCCACCCGGTCCTGAGGCCGCTTCGGTCCGGCTAGGCTGGCTTGAACCTCATGCATGTCCAGCGCCAGGCTGTCGCTGAACAACGGCTCTTGACCCGGATTTCGCCACAGGCCCTGGGCCTTGCAGTAGGCTTCGACGAGTTCGACCGTCTCATCCGGACGGCCAGACAAGCGCAGGTAGTCGAGGGTCACCTCATCGACCGGGAAGAAACCACAGGTGGCCCCGTATTCGGGGGCCATGTTGGCCAAGGTGGCGCGGTCGGCCAAAGGCAGCTCGGCCAGGCCGTCGCCGTAGAACTCGACGAACTTACCCACCACGCCTTTCTTGCGCAGCATCTGCGTGACGGTCAGCACCAGGTCGGTGGCGGTGATGCCTTCGCGCAGCTTGCCGGTCAGCTTGAAACCGATGACCTCTGGAATCAGCATCGATACCGGTTGACCGAGCATGGCGGCCTCGGCTTCGATGCCGCCGACGCCCCAGCCGAGTACGCCCAGGCCGTTGATCATGGTGGTGTGCGAGTCGGTGCCGACCAAGGTGTCGGGGAAGGCGTAGGTGCGGCCGTCTTCTTCCCGGGTCCAGACGGTGCGACCCAGGTACTCCAGGTTCACCTGGTGGCAGATGCCGGTGCCCGGCGGCACCACGCGGAAATTGTCGAAGGCGCTCTGGCCCCAGCGCAGGAAGGCGTAGCGCTCGCCATTGCGCTGCATCTCGATGTCGACGTTCTCGGCAAAGGCGGCCTGGCTGGCATAGTGGTCGACCATCACCGAATGGTCGATCACCAGATCCACCGGCGACAGCGGGTTGATCCGCTGCGGGTCGCCGCCGGCCTTGGCCATGGCGGCGCGCATGGCCGCCAGGTCGACCACGGCGGGTACGCCGGTGAAGTCCTGCATCAGCACCCGCGCCGGGCGGTACTGAATCTCTCGGTTGGAACGGCGATCCTTGAGCCAGTCGGCCAGGGCGTGCAGGTCCTCGCCGCTGACGGTCTTGCCGTCCTCCCAGCGCAGCAGGTTCTCCAGCAGCACCTTGAGCGACATGGGCAGTTGATCGAGGTCGCCCAACTGGCGGGCGGCTTCTGGGAGGCTGAAATAGTGGTAGGCACGTTGGCCCACCTGGAGGGTCTTGAGGGTGTTCAGGCTATCGAGCGAGGGCATTGCCAACTCCTTCTGCGCCGGTGCCCGGCACTCGTCGATGCCGGTGTCACCGCTCTGTGTCGGCCCGCACGGCACGGGCCTGGCTGATCGATCAGGGTAGACCGCTTTGGCGGTACTGACCCTGTTCTGGACCTGCGGGGCGTGTCGCAGGTTCCGAACTTCCTTTATCATTCGCCGCCCTGGCGCTGTCTGCGCCAGTGATGTGGAGTGAGAGATGACTACCCTGTTCATGCATTGCCGCCCCGGCTTCGAGGGCGAAGTCTGCGCCGAAATCAGCGAGCATGCCGCACGCCTGGGCGTTGCCGGCTACGCCAAGGGCAAGCCGCACAGCGCCAGCGCCGAGTTCGTCTGCCTGGATGAGGGCGGCGCCGAACGGCTGATGCGTGAGCGCCGCTTCGATCGGCTGATTTTTCCGCGTCAGTGGGCGCGTGGCGACTACCTCGATCTGCCGGAAACCGACCGCATCAGCGTATTGCTGGCGCACCTGGCACAACTGCCGGTGTGCGGCAGCCTGTGGCTGGAGGTGCTCGACAGCAACGATGGCAAAGAATTGTCGACCTTCTGCCGCAAGTTCGAAGGCCCACTGCGCAAAGCGCTGGAGAAGGCGGGCCGTTTGATTGACGATCCCACCGCGCCGCGTCTGCTGCTGACGTTCATCAGCGGTCGGCGGGTATTCGTCGGCGTGGCTGAAGCCGACAACTCGGCGCTTTGGCCCATGGGCATCCCGCGCCTGAAGTTCCCGCGCGAGGCGCCGAGCCGCTCGACGCTCAAGCTCGAAGAAGCCTGGCATCAGTTCATCCCGCGCGAGCAGTGGGAGCAGCGCCTGAACGACGACATGACCGGGGTCGATCTCGGCGCTTCGCCAGGCGGCTGGACCTATCAGCTGGTCAAGCGCGGCATGCTGGTCACCGCCATCGACAACGGCCCCATGGCCGAGAGCCTGATGGACACGGGTCTGGTGCAGCACCTGATGGCCGACGGCTTCACCTGGAAGCCCCGGCAGACCGTGGACTGGATGGTCTGCGACATCGTCGAGAAGCCGGCGCGTACCGCCTCGCTGATCGAAACCTGGCTGGGCGAGGGCCTGTGCCGCGAAGCGGTGGTCAACCTCAAGCTGCCGATGAAGCAGCGGTACGCCGAGGTGCACAAGCTGCTCGAACGTATGGAGGCGGCGTTCAAGGCGCGCAAGATCAAGGTGTCGATCGCCTGCAAGCAGCTCTACCACGACCGCGAGGAAGTGACTTGCCACCTGCGCAGGCTCGACCTGAAGCCGCGCTGAGCCCGTCCGGCGCGATATCCACCCCATTTGCGGAGCCCAGCATGACCGACCTGACCCCAGACGCGACCCTCGATGCCACCGGCCTCAACTGCCCGGAACCGGTGATGATGTTGCACCAGCACGTGCGCAACCTGAGCGCCGGCGGCTTGCTGAAGGTCATCGCCACCGACCCCTCGACCCGGCGTGACATCCCCAAGTTCTGCACCTTCCTCGGCCACGAACTGGTGCAGCAGCACGAAGAGGCCGGCACCTACCTGTACTGGATCCGCAAGAAAGCCGACTGACCCAGGCTGGATCGCCCGGCGTGCAGCGCCTACACTGCGCTCCCCCACAGGAGAGCGCCCATGCTGATCGTTGCCGACGAAAATATCCCGCTGCTCGATGCCTTCTTCGCCGGGTTCGGTGAAATCCGCCGCTACCCAGGGCGGGCCATCGACGCGGCCTGCGTCAAGGACGCCGATGTGTTGCTGGTGCGCTCGGTGACCCGCGTCGATCGACAACTGCTCGAGGGCAGTCGGGTGCGCTTCGTCGGCACCTGCACCATCGGCACCGATCACCTGGACCTGGAGCACTTCGCCCAGGCCGGTATCCAGTGGAGCAGCGCCCCAGGCTGCAATGCCCGGGGCGTGGTGGACTATGTGCTGGGCAGCCTGTTGACGCTGGCCGAACTCGACGGCGTGGCGCTCGGCGAACGGGTCTACGGTGTGGTCGGCGCCGGCGAAGTCGGTGGCCGCCTGGTGCGGGTACTGCGGGGGCTGGGCTGGCAGGTACTGGTGTGCGATCCGCTGCGCGCGGCGTGCGAGGAGGGCGAGTTCGTCAGCCTGGAGACGGTGCTGGAGCGCTGCGATGCCATCAGCCTGCATACGCCGCTGCAACGCGACGGCGAGCACCCCACTTGGCATCTGCTCGACGCCTCCGCGCTCGCCCGCCTGCGCCCTGGCGCCTGGTTGATCAACGCCAGCCGTGGCCCGGTGGTGGACAACGCCGCCCTGCGTGCGCTGCTGCTCGAGCGTGACGACGTGCACGCGGTGCTCGACGTCTGGGAGGGCGAGCCGCAGGTCGACCTGGCGCTGGCCGACCTGTGCACCCTGGCCACCCCGCACATCGCCGGCTATAGCCTGGACGGCAAACAGCGCGGCACAGCGCAGGTCTATCAAGCCTTCTGCCGTGCCCAGGGCCTGCCTGAAACGGTGCGTCTGGCCGACCTGCTGCCGTCGCAGCCGCTGGCGAGCGTGGAGCTCGATGCCAGTGCCGATCCGACCTGGGCCTTGGCGACCCTGTGCCGGGCGGTCTACGACCCGCGCCGCGACGATGCGGACTTGCGACGCAGCCTGAGCGATGACGCAGAGGCCCAACGCGCGGCCTTCGACCTGCTGCGCAAGCACTACCCGGCGCGTCGCGAGATCGAAGGGCTGCGGGTGCGGGTGCCGGAAGGGGCGCCGCGGCTGGCGCAACTGGTCAATGCGCTGGGGGCGGCACTGGCCTGACGGCAGCGTTCAATCCTGCATCACTTGGGCAAAGGCCTGGCGAAAACGCTGCATGTCGCTTTCGCTGCCCACGCTGACCCGCATCCAGTTCGGCCAGCTTTGCCACACGCGCCCGACCAGCACCCCGTGCTCGGCCAGGCGCTCTATCACCGGCTGCGCGGCTGTGCGCAGGTCGATCATGAAGCAATTGGTCTGGCTCGCGGTGCAGCGCCAGCCGCGCTCGGTGAGCCAGGCCAGCGTGGTGTCGCGCAGGCGCGCGTTGGCGGCCTTGCGGCTGGGCACCAACCGCGCATCGTTCAAACTGGCGAGTCCGCCCAGCAAGGTAGGAGCAGCGGCCACATTCTCGCCGTCGTACACCTCCAGGCGTTGCAGCAGTGGTGCTTGGCCGATCGCCAGGCCCAGGCGCGCCCCGGCCATGCCGTAGAGCTTGGAAAAGGTCTGCAAGACCAGCAACTGCGGGTAGTCACGCACCAGGTCGATGCAGCTCGGTGCGTCGCTGAAGTGGATATAGGCTTCGTCGACCACCACGGTGGTGTTCGCCGCCGAGCGGGCCAGCAGCCGTTCGATGGACCGGCGCGGTGTGAGCGTGCCCGTGGGGTTGTTGGGGTTGCACAGGTAGATCATGCCGGGCGCCGGGTCGGCGGCGAGCATGGCATCGACGTCATGCGCGTGGTCCGCGTCCAACGCCACTGCGTGCACCGCCGTGCCGCGTGCTCGGGCAGCTTCCACGGGGGCCTCGTACGAAGGGTCGGCCAGCACCAGGCTGCCGCGCTGGGTGAAGGCCATCACCGCATGTTGCAGGGCCAGCTTGGAGCCGCAGAACACCTGGACCTGGTCGGCTTGCAGGCCGTGCTGCGAGGCGAACAGGTCGACCAATCGATACTGGGCCTTGTAGGGATAGCGCCCACAAGCGCCGATGCCCTCGGCCATCGCCTGGCGCGCCGCTGCGCTCGGACCCCAGGGGCTTTCGTTGTAATTGAGTGGCACCTGCCCGGAATCGACCGGTGCCGCCTGCGTCATGCGCAGGGCACCCAGGGCGGGTAGAGCCAGGCCGAGGCCGACCAGGGAACGACGTGACAGCTCGAACATGCTTCGACTTCCTTGTGCTGATGGGCTACCTGGGAAGACGAAGCGCGCGCCGGCAAATGAATGGTGGCAATTAGACGCTGATGGGCGCGCGCTCATCGGACGGTAGCAGCACTTGGCAGGTATCGAGCCATTGCGCGAAGCATTCGAACGTCGCTACGGCGCAGGCCACGCTATCGGCAAGGGCGGCAGGCGACGTTGGCGCCTGCTCCAGCCGTTGCAGGAAGCTACGCCAACGGCTGGCGGTGGCGCTGCCATACACATCGAGAAAACCGCCGCCGCTGTCGGCATCGATACCCAGGCGTTGAGCCATGGCACGCTTGAGCACCTGACCGCCCAAGGTCGAGCCTTCCAGTACGTACATCACCCCCAGCGCATGGGCGTGGTCAGTGATGATCGGCAGCTCGCGGCACAGCGGCAGGGCGTCGATCTGTGCCACAGTCAGGCCGAGCGCCTGCAGATCGCGGCGCAGCGTGGGCGCCTTGTGTCGCTCGTCGTCCTGGTAATCCGACAGTCGCGCCTCCAGCGGCGCATGAAAGCCATGGTAGGCGGCAACCAAGCGGCGATAGGCGTGCAGATCGAAGGCGTCGCTGAAAAATGGCAGGCGTGTTTCCAGCGTCTTGTGACACGCATGGGTGCCCTGGCGCAGGGCGAGCAGCAAGGGGCTGGAGGGCGGGCGTGGGGTGTCTGGCATTGAATCGACTCGGATGGATATTGCCTGGGTTAGACTGGCCATCCTATCGCAGCGTTCATTGATGCCCTAATTCCACCGGCCCGAGATTCCAACGGTGAAACCCGTCCGCCTGACCCTGATCTGCCATGCCCAGACCCGTTCCCAGCAGACTGGCTGCTTTTCGCATCCTGAAGAGCCTGTCTTGGCGCAAACGCCGCTTCTTGCCAGCGCACCTCCCGGTACGCATCTGATCAGCGCGCCCGAGCGGCGCGCGCGGCAGACGGCGGCCTGGTTGGGCGCCGACGTGCAGCTCGAACCCGCCTTGGCCGATTGCCACATGGGCCGTTGGCAAGGCCTGAGCCTCAAGCAGGTTCAGCGAGAGGAAACGGACGCGCTGGCGTGGTGGGGGGTGGATGTACAGGCGACGCCCCATGGCGGCGAGTCGTTCGCGGCGCTGCATAGGCGGGTCGCCGCTTGGCTGGAGTCCTTCGCTGCGCCAGGGGACTGGCTGGTGGTCACTCACCCGCTGGTGATACGCGCTGCACTGGCTGAGGTCCTGGACGCGCCGCTGGGCACGTGCCAGGCGATCGACGTGCTGCCGTGCGCGCGGATCGAGTTGAGCCGTACCGAGCGCTGGCGCCTGCGACTACTGCCGGGCTGAGTGGAGCGTCAGAACGCCAGTTTGTAGCCGATCAGCAGCAGCATCCCCGCCAGGCACGGGCGCAGCACGCGGTCGGAAATGCGCCCGGTGAGGTGGCTGCCCAGGTAGATGCCGGGCAGCGAGCCCAGCAGCAGGTAGCCGAGCAGCGACCAGTCCATGTTGCCCATACCGGCATGGCCCAGGCCAGCCACCAGTGTCAGCGGCACGGCGTGGGCGATCTCGGTGCCGACCAGGCGTCGGGTGACCAGGAACGGATAGAGCAGGAACAGCGCCACCGTCCCCAGTGCCCCGGCGCCGATGGAGGTCAGGGTGACCATGACCCCCAGCACGATGCCGGTGGTCACCGTGAGCACGTTCAGGCTGCGGGCACTGAGGTGGTAATGGTCGCCCGCATGGCGGCTGGCGAAGGCCTGCAGACGGGATTTGAACAGGATGGCCAGTGCGGTGAGGATCAACACCACGGCCAGGCCCTGCTTGATGATGGCGTTGAGCGCCGAGGTGTCGGTGTGCAGCGTGCTGAGGAACCACAGGGTCAGGGCCGCTGCCGGTACGCTGCCCAGGCTCAGCCAGCCCGTGATCTTCCAGTCGATGTTCTTGTTGCGCGCGTGCACCCAGACACCACTGGCCTTGGTGATGGCGGCATAGAGCAGGTCGGTGCCCACGGCAGTGGCAGGGTTGATACCGAACCAGAGCAGAATGGGTGTCATCAGCGAACCGCCGCCAACGCCGGTCATGCCGACAATGAAACCCACTACCAGCCCGGCAATGGTGAAACCGAAAGAACCTACATCCATACGCTACTCAATCTGCCTGCTAGCCCGTGGTCGGATGCTGGGCAGCATATAGATTGTTCGTTATAGCCAAATAGAATTCTTCGTTATGAGGTTATAACGCGCCGCAGCCATCCCCGCTGACCAGTCGGCGGGGGTGACTGCGTGCTCGGCAACTTCAGATCCTGAAGCTGCCCACCAGTTGCTTCAGACGACCCGCCTGCTGAGTCAGGGCGTCGCAGTGGCGCAAGGTCTCGTTGAGGTTCTGCACGCCTTGCTGGTTGAGTGCGTTGATCTGGGTGATGTCCAGGTTCAGGCTTTCGACCACCGCGCTCTGTTCCTCGGTGGCCGTGGCCACCGACTGGTTCATGCCATCGATCTCGCCGATGCGCGACGTCACGCTGGCCAGCCGTTCGCCCGCGCGGTTGGCCACCTGCACGGTCTGTTCGCTGGACACCTGGCTGGCGTTCATGGTGTGCACGGCTTCGCGCGAGCCGACCTGCAGGCCGGTGATCATGCGGTGAATCTCTTCGGCCGACTCCTGGGTGCGGTGCGCCAGGTTGCGCACCTCGTCGGCCACCACGGCGAAGCCGCGCCCAGCCTCGCCGGCACGAGCGGCCTCGATGGCGGCGTTGAGCGCCAGCAAGTTGGTCTGCTGGGAAATGCCTTTGATCACATCGAGGATCTTGCCGATTTCGTCGGTGCTGGCGTTGAGCGTTTCGATCTGCTGGCACGACTCGCTGATCTTCTGCGACAGCGCAGTCATGGCGCTGATCGCATCATCGACCACCTGGCGCCCATCATTGGCCTGGTCGCTGGCGCCACTGGCGTGCTGCGAGGCATCGGCGGCATTGCGGGCGATTTCCTGGGTGGCGGCGCCCAACTGGTTGATCGCCGCCGCCACGCTGTTGGTCCGCAGGCTCTGCTCCTCCGAGCCGTTGATCGAGGCATTGGATGCGCTCATGACCTGCTCGGACAGGTCATGCACCAGTCGCGTGGCCGAGGCCACTTCGCTGATCGAGGCATGGATGCGCTCGACGAAGCGGTTGAAAGCGGCTGCCAGCTCGCCGAACTCGTCCTTGTTCTGCACCTGCAGGCGGCGGGTGAGGTCGCCTTCACCTTCGGCGATATCGTGCATGGCGCGGCCCATGGTGGTCAGCGGACGCATCAGCACGGGAATCAACAGACCCAGCACAGCGGCGATGGCGACCACGGCGATGAGCATGGCGATGATGGCCGAGCTGCGGAACTGGCCCAGAGCGGCGTAGGCTTTGTCTTTATCAATCGACAGGCCGATGTACCACTGCGCCGAAGGCAGACCTTTGACCGGCGTGAAGGAGACGATGCGCTCGGAGCCCGCGAGGGTCACGTCCTGCATGCCGGGTTCGACGCGCAGGCCGCTGTTGGGGTAGAGGTCCTTGAGATTCTTCATCAGCTGGTCCTTGTCGGGGCTGACGATCACCTGGCCTTCACGGTCGACCAGGAACGCGTGGCCGATGCCGCCGAAGTCCACGGCGTTGATGATGTCGACCAGGCTGTCCAGGCTCAGGTCGCCACCGACCACACCGAGCAGTTCGCCGTTGCCGCGTGCCTTGACCGGGATGGCGATGGTCACCACCAGACCGCCCACCGAGGCTTGGTAAGGCGGGGTCAGCAGGGTCTGGTTGGCGCTGACGGCGGCGCTGTACCACGGACGCTTGCGCGGATCGTAGCCGTCGGGCATCTGCGCGTCAGGGCGCTGGGTGAAGGCGCCATTGTTCTGGCCGAAGTAGGTGAACTGGAAGTTGCTGGTGTAGGAGGGCTGATCCACCAGACCGGCCACTTGATTGCCGGTGCCTTGCTGGGCGATGTCCTGGGCCAGATTCTCCAGTACCAGGATGCGCCCGCTCATCCAGTTCTGCACGCTGCTGGCGGTCAGGGCGCCCGCCTGCTGCACAGACGACTCGATGTTCTGGGCGATGGTCTTGCGCTGCAGGTAGTCGTTGTAGAGGGTGAACAGTGCGAATGCCAGTACCACGACACCGCAGGCACTGAGGAGGATCTTGTGGCGAAACTTCAGGTTCATGTTTCGAGACCTTGAGCCGAAATCGGAGATGGCGGCCGCCCGCTCGTGGCGGGCTGGCGGTGCCTGTCGGAGTCGATATCGGCGTGCTCGACGAAAGGTTGAGGGCGTTGCTGTAGCGTCCGACGGATGGTGAAGGCTCAGCGGCTGGTCAGCATGCCCACCAGCGCTCGCGCCGCCTGACCCAGCGGTTGGCTTTTGCGCCACAGCGCATGCACCGGCAACTGCAGTTCATTGCGCGTGTTGCGAAACGCCAGTCGCACCAAGCGTCCAGCCTGCACCCGCGGGGCGATACGCGCGCAGGGTAGATCGCCCCAACCCAGACCCGCTTCGACCATCTGCACGGCCAGGTCGACGCTGTCGGTACGCCAATGGGCGGTTCCGATCAGCGAGCGGGTATCGCCCAGCGGCAGGTGGCGGCTGTGCACCAGAATCTGGCGGATGTTCACCAGGTCTTCGAGGTCGCGAATACGCCCTTCGCGAAAGGCCGGGTGATGCGGCGACAGCACCGCCACCAGCGCCTCGCTGCCCAGGTGCTGGAAGCTGCGCTGCGGATCCACCTGCAGTTCGGCGAAGGCCAGGCACAGCCCGACGCGGCCGCTGTCGAGCAACTGCAGGGCATCGTCCTGGGGCGCGCTGAGCAATTCGATGTCGAGCAATGGGTAGCGCTCGCCCAGTCGGGCGATGGCCGCCAGCAACGCAGCTGGATCGATATCGGTCACTACGGCGATGGACAGACTGCTCTCCAGGCCGCGCGACAGCTCCAGTGCATGCACCTGCAGCAACCCCAGTTGTTCGGCGATCAGCCGGGCATGGGGTTCCAGGGCGCGAGCGCGATCGGTGGCGCGCACCTCGCGCGAGCCCCGCTCGAACAGCGGGTAGCCCAGTTCGGCTTCAAGATTGCCCACGGCCATGCTCACCGCCGAGGGTACGCGGCCGAGCAGTCGTGCCGCCGCGGAGAACGAACCGCCATCGAGCACGGCGAGAAACAGCTGGATGTTGTCACTGGAAAAGTTCATCGCGCCTCCTGTCAGTAAATCTGAAAGTAGCTGACTTTTTCTGTCAACAGAATTGATTCAGTCTTGGCGCCCTCATCAACGGCTATGGAGCGACAACAACTGTGCAAGGCGCCAAACGCAAACTGGTCTACGTGACCTTCTATGAACTGATTGGGTTGTGCATGTCGACCCTGGGACTGGCGTACCTGTCAGACACCCAAGCCACGCACACCGGCCCGCTGGCGGTGATGATCACCACCATCGCCATGGTCTGGAACCTGATCTACAACACCCTGTTCGAGCGCTGGGAAAGTCGCCAGGCCAAGCGCGGGCGCGGCTTGGCCAGGCGGGTAGGGCACGCGGTGGGCTTTCAGTTGACCCTGGTGGTGTACCTCATCCCGCTGATCGCCTGGTGGCTGGACATGAGCCTGTGGGAGGCGTTCGTGGTGGACCTGGCGTTCATCGTGTTGGTGCCGTGCTACACCTTCGTCTACAACTGGGCGTTCGATCGGATCTTCGGGTTGCCGACCTCGGCGTTGGCGACGGCGTGAGCCGCGCTCAGTCAGCGTCATCGAGGTCGAGCTTGGCTTCCAGCCGATCCAGATGCTGATGCATCAGCAGGAGTGCCGATGTGGCATCGCCACCTTCCACTGCGTCGATGATGGCCGCGTGCTCTTCCCAGGCGCAGTGCTCGCAGCAGGGCGCTTCATAGCGAGCGATGATCAGTGAGGTCATCGGTACCAGGCCATTGAGAAACCGCGCCAGCGGGGCGTTGTTGGCCATTTGCGCGAGCTTTAGGTGGAATTCGCCGCCCAGACGGATGGCCGTGCAGCGCTCGCCGCGTTCATGGTGCAGCCGTTCACGTTCCACCAACTGACGCAACTGACGGATCTGGTTGGGGCGAGCACGCTGGGTGGCCAGGCCGATCAAGGTGGTTTCGGCCAGGCGCCGGGCGCTGAGCACCTGGCGCGCCTGCTGCGGATCGGGCGCGGCCAGGTGCGCGGTGTGACTGGGCCGTTGGACCACCACCTGCTGGTCGGCCAGGCGACCTAGGACGCGGCGGATGACGGTGCGACTGACGCCGAACGCATTGCCCAGGGCCTGTTCGGGCAAAGCGCTGCCCGGCGGCAGGCGCTGTTCGAGGATGGCGTCGAACAGTCGCGGATAGATCTGTTCGGCACCCAGTCGGCCTTCGCCGGTCTTGATCAACTGGGGCAAGCGCGATGGATGGGCCAAGGCAGTCATGGTCGCTCTCCTGGGTCAATGGTCCGGGGCCGGATGCTCGTCCGGAATGTTCAGCTCGATGCCCATGCGCAGGCCTTCGGCGAGGATGTGCCGGCGCATCTGGGCGCTGGCCTCGGCGCTGTTGCGCGCACGGATCGCACGCACCACCGCCTCGTTTTCTTCCAGCCGCGCGGCGAAGTGTTCGGGCGAGTCGCGCAGCATCGCCGCGCTCTGCTTGAGGGCATTGCTGGTCTGCTGCACCACGCTCTGGAAGATTGGGTTGGTGGTCAGCGCGAACAGCGCTTCGTGCAACGCGATGTAGGCCACTACGCCGGCCTCGCTATCGCTGGCGTCCACGGCCTCGCGCAGGTCCATCAGGGTCAAACGCAACTGGCCGATGTCCTGGCTGCCGGCCGCTTGCGCAACCAGCCCGGCGATGAAGGGCTCGAGGGTGTAGCGCAGCTCCAGCACGTCGGCCAGGCTGGCGGCGCCGACGCTGTCGCTGACCGAGACCAGAGCAAGGTCGGCGTCTAGCACCAGCACGCCCTTGCCCGGCATGGCCCGCACCAGCCCGAGGGTTTCCAGCACAGTCAGAGCTTCACGCAGGCTCGGGCGGCTGATACCCAATTGCTCGGCCAGCTCGCGCTGACCGGGCAGCATTTGACCGCTGCGCCATTGGCCACGGGCCAGGGCGCTGCGCAGTTTTTCCACCACGGCGGTGACGACGGTCGATGAACTGATCACGGTGCTTTCCCCGATTTAGGCTTGAGTCTTGCTGCCTGCGGGCCGACGTCGGGCGTCGGCCCTGGCCTGCTCAGAACTCCTGCTGATGGGCCTGGCCTGGTTTACGGGGCAGCGGCGCGAAACCCGGCTTGCCGGACAGCACGTTGTTGGCCCGCTCCATGTCGATGTCCTTCTCCCAGCGGGCGATGGCCACGGTGGCGACGCAGTTGCCGACCAGGTTGGTCAGCGCGCGGCCAATGCCCATGAACCAGTCCACCGCCAGTACCAGCACCAGGCCCACCACTGGGATCGCCGGTACGGCGGTGAGGGTCGCCGCCAGGATCACCAGCGCGGAGCCGGGAATGCCGTGGGCGCCTTTGGAGGTCACCAGTGACACCAGCAGGATGGTCAGCAGGTCGGTCATGGCCAGCGGCGTACCGGTGGCGTTGGCAATGAAGACGATGGCCAGGGTCAGGTAGATCGAGAAGCCGTCGAGGTTGAACGAATAGCCGGTGGGGATCACCAGTCCGACGGTGGAGCTGCCGATACCCAGGTGCTCGAGCTTGCGCATGACCTGGGGCAGCACGGCATCGGAGGAAGCGGTTCCCAGCACGATGGTCAGCTCTTCGCGCAGGTACTTGAGGAAGGGAATCATCTTCAGGCCCGACACGCGCATCACGGTGCCCAGCACCAGCAGGACGAAGCCTGCGCAGGTGATGTAGAACAGCGCGACCAGCCCGCCCAAATGCTGCAGCGATTCCAGGCCGTATTTGCTGGTGGTGAAGGCGATGGCGCCGAACACGCCGATCGGCGCCAGGCGCACGATCATGCCCATGATGCGGAAGATCACGTGGCTGAGTTCGTTGATCAGTCGGGAAATGCCCGAGGCGGATTCACCGACCAGGTTCAGGGCGCTGCCGAACAGCACGGCGAACAGCAGGACTTGGAGGATGTTGTTGTCGGCGAAGGCGCCGATCACTGACGTGGGGATCAGGTCCATGAAGAACGCTGTGGCCCCATGCAGGTGTGCGCCGCGGTCAGCGAGGGCTCCGGCATCGGCGCTGGAGAGCTGGTCGAGGTGGATGTTGGCGCCTTGGCCGATGCCGGTGGAGAAGGCCAGCACCAGCCCGATGACCAAGGCGATGGTGGTGAGGATCTCGAAATAGATCACCGACTTCAGGCCGATGCGGCCGACCTTCTTCAGGTCGCCTGCGCCTGAGATGCCTGTCACCACCACGCAGAACACGATGATGCCGATGAGCATCTTGATCAGCTTGATGAAGCCGTCACCGAGGGGTTTGAGTTGCAGGGAGAGGTCAGGGAAGCTCAGACCGCAGACAATGCCGAGGGCCAGGCCCAGGACAACTTGGAGGAAGATCGAACGCGAGCACCATTTGAGCATGGGAGGGATCTCTGATTCGGTGTCCCTGCTTCGATGCCCCCAGGGGAGTGCGGGCGAAAGAGCGCGGGACTTAATTATTGTGGTCTTACCGGTTTGTCCAGTGCGGGGTCGAATGTAAGCGCTGGTGGGTGGGGGTGGCAAGAGGTTTTGGTTTGACCGGTCTGACCAGTTGCGGGATGTTTCTTGGGTAGGGCTCTAGTGCGGGGTGTTGGCTGATGAATTTTTTGATGGGGCTTTTTGGGGGGGGCTAGTTCTTTTGGGGGGAATATCCGGATTTTTTGGTGAGGCTGATTCACCTTTTCGCCCTTACGGCGACCCCCTTAATGAGATGGTCACCCCGGCACCCTACGAGGCGTACGCTTTCGTAGGGTGTTTTTACTTCGGAGACCGTCATCATGAGCAACGTGACCCTGATCGGCATCGACATCGGCAAACATACCTTCCAC